>JABSQK010000263.1 GCA_013215875.1 Lentisphaeria bacterium | reverse complement strand
GCCCTAACAAAGAGTGCGAATGGAAGCAAGACGTGAAGGGATTTTTTTCTAATAATAAAAAAGATATATAATGTAAAAATATAAAACTAAAGTTTAAAACACGTCACGGGTTGACAAGGCATTCTCATGGAAGGGCTTGATTCGGATTGTATGGATGTATATGAAGATTTTGGAATTAGCCTCTATGGTGATTAATGGCCTAATAGCAATCCCATAGTGCCTCAGCACTTTACTTATTATTAAGCTCTATAATTAAATGGCCTGTACTACTTTGTCGTTTTTCTTTCTTGCATGAATTCATCGACGATGGTATTTAGCTCTGAAATACTGAAGTCGAGTTTATCACCGATGGTGAATAACAATTGCATTTCTTTATAGTGCAGGTTGTTATCGAACAGTGAGACTGTTAAGACCGTGCTTAAGACTTCGAGCTTTTCGGACTTATCGATATCGAAATTTATATCATCGATACTGAATTCACTTTTTATTTGTTTCATCTTTCTCGATTGGAGATCGTCAGAGAGGCAGGAATTTTTTATAAGTTTCGTTAATCCGTCTTTTTCTTTTTTGACAATTCGCCCAGTGGCGTTTGCGGATACGATTGCCACATCGATAATGATGGAATCGAGGACTTCGAGGTTTTCAGTTTTTCCGCCATAGCGTCTGATGGTAATTTCGCCGACACTTTTCACGGATACATAGTTTGTGGTCGCTCCGATAAGTCCGCCGACGGCGCCAATGATATTGCCAGCGCCTGGGACAAACTGACTTGCGCCCTCACCCATCTTTACAGCAACTTTTTCTGCAACTTTTTCCAAACCTTTTTGCAAGGCAGTTTCACTGACTTTTTGAATACCCACAGTCATTAAGCGGGACGATGCGCCTCCGGTGGTGCCAGCAATACCCACGAGAATATCTGTGAGGCGCTCGGCACTGTTTGGATCTTTGTCGAAGTAACAGGCAATTTTTACCACCATCCGGCTTTGCAATACAAACAACGAAACGATTTCCACTGATGTAGCCAGAGGGCCTGTTACATTGCCCACAAGTGGAATGAGTGCGGCGATGCCACTGGTGATTGCTGTACCGGACATATACTTGGCAGTGCGATTGACCTCGGCCTCGGCTAACTGCGACGGGGTATGATTTGGAAATTTCTTTTTTTCTTCATCGACTTCTTTTTGCAAAGCTTCTTTATCCATATCATCGACCAGTGCGGTTAATAATCCCTGGATATCTTTACTGAGAATTAAACTGGTGTAGTTCCCCATGCGCTCTTTCAAGCTTTCATCATTTACAAGATCCGCAGGGTTTTCACTATTTGTAAATAGTGATGTTATTTTATCAAGCATTTCATACTCCCAATTGTCCGCTTATCTTAGCATAAAAAAATTAATTTTCTATGATGAATGGAGGCGAAGAATATGCCTCCGGCGGTTCAAGGCCGGGGTCGGCCTTAAAAATCCCCCATTTTAACTAAGAAGAAAATGTCTTTACGACATTTATCTTTGATAAAGTATGAACCATTGGAGATATATAAGATGGACTCCCATCTTATACCGCCGGAGGCAGTCATTGGGGCTTATACTGCCGGAGGCATTCTTTGAAGCTAAAGTCTCAATCACGTAAATAACGGTAATAGACTTCGAGTTGTAAGGCAACCCAGCATGTAGAGAGTATGCGGCCCTTAGTTGTGGGACCCATGCCATGACCACCACTGGTTTCCCAGTAGCCTTTTGGATCTTGTGCTTTGATTAATACGGGTTCGTATGCTTTTCGCCATTTCTTCCAGGCGTCTCCCCCCTTATTAAACATGGCTTGTGTATCGTAATACCAGCCGTATAGAAAACGGGATGAAACCTTTTTCCATGTATCGGAATGTTCTAATATACCACTGTATTGTTTGCCTCGTTCTTTTTCAATCGTTTTCAGGGCCGCTTCCGCCTGCTTGCTTTTTCCCGCAGCAAATATTTGCAAACTTACCGTACCGAGACCTGTCATGTTGCCACCAGTGCCCGCTGAGCTGTAGCCAAACTTTCCTCCTCTATAAGATGTATGTTTGCAGAACTTTATTGCCTTTTGAATTGCTTCTTTTAGTCCTGGATTTGTCGCAGCTGCAGTTTGGCAAGCCTTCAATGCCTGGAACTGCCAACCGGAAACAGACATATCCCAGCGGGCACCTTTCTTATAATTATAATCAAAACCGCCGCCATTTTGTTGTCCGTCAATTATACGCTGAAGGCATTTTTCCATATCGGTTTTTAGATAGGGGATTTGAGTTAATATATACGCATCTGCAATTGCTTGAGTGGCAATGCCATGCGAATAAGCCCGGGAGCGCTTCATAGCGGTGCCAGTGGCATATTTGTGCAACCACTTAATTGCTAATTCAACGGTCTTACCATAGGTTTCAGACTTTTCGGTTTCACCATGGGCTAGAAATACCATCAATGCCATACCCGTATGGGCAGGTCTACTTTCCCATGAACCATCTTTATTTTGCGCGCCGGCAAGCCACTTTAAGGCGTTGTTCACTGCCTGCTGGCCTTTTTTGAGTCCGCCATATTTCTTCACCGCGTCCTTACGGCCCCTTGCAGAACGACATCTTAAAATTTCAAGCCTTAATTGCTTGGGTGAGCTTTTCAGCTCATCCATCCACCCCGGCTCATGCATGTCAGTTATATCCATATCTTTTGCATGCAAAGTGATCTGAGTAAATGCGCATAAAAGAATCAGGAAAAAAGTATTTTTTATTATCATTTCAGTCATTTCTTTTTTATTTTTTTATAGCGATAAAAAACTTCGAGTTGTAGGGCAACCCAGCAAGTGGCAAGGATACGCCCTTTCTTTGAGGGGCCGAGGCCTTCGCCTTTTCCGGTTTCCCAGTAACCTTTCGGATTCTGTGCTTTGATTAATACGGGTTCGAAAACTTTGCGCCATTTTTTCCAAGGTCGGCCACCCTGATTAAACATGGCTTGAGTATCGTAATACCAACCGTATAAATTTTTTGCCGCCGTCTTTTTCCATGTGGTGGGCTTTTTTAAAACAGCACGGTATAGTTTGAGGCGTTCATCAAGGATCGTCCTTAAAGAATCTTCTGCCTCTATACAATCTCCAGCACCTAGTATTT
>JABSQK010000262.1 GCA_013215875.1 Lentisphaeria bacterium | reverse complement strand
TCGCCACCACCGCCGCCGCCTGAAGAACCGCCGCTGGATCGTCCACCGCTAAAGCCACCGCCGCCGCCAAACTGGGCTAGTAGCGGTAGGTTGCACAATATGAAACAGAAACAGAGTGCTGCGAAACGGCGAATTTGTAGATGCATATATCTTAGTTCTTATTGAGGAGGTGGAGGTGGAATTGGTGGCGGAGCTGATCCAAAGAAGGCGGAAACTTCAGGTACGTCAGATGCTGGCAACCAGTTAGCCATGCCTTGCTTCCACATGAGCGTTTCCTTGGAAATGTTACCTTGCTGCACCTGTTGTTGAACGGTACCCGGGTCAAATGGTCCGGATTGCTGACCATTAAATGCTGCAAACCATTGAACAGCCTGCGGGACTGGCGCCTGTTGCGGGGGTGGTGCGGCTGCCGCCTGCTGCATGGTATTGCCCATGACTCCGCCCATATTCATTCCGGCTACCATGCCCATCATGTTACCGCCACCACCTTGATTCTCGGCCATGCCTTCAATCGCATTGGCCGTCTGGTATTGGGTATATTGCTGCAGGTTGCCGATAATGCCCATTGAGCTGCGTTTATCGAGTGCTTCTTCCACCGCTGGTGGCAGACTGATATTTTCGATGAGGAACTTGGTGAGCGTGGTTCCGTATTCTTCAAACTCAACCGCGAGTCCTTTCATCAGTTCCTCGGCAAACTCATTGTAATTTGCTGCAAGGTCAAGAGCAGGAATTTTTGATTCGCCAAGTGTATCGGTAAAGCGGCTTATCAATATATTACGGAATTGATCGGAAATTTCATCGGTGGTAAAGAGGCTGTCTGATCCAGAGAAACCTTTAATAAATACACCCGGATCGCTGATCTTGAAACAGTAACTTCCAAACGCACGTAAACGGATCGGCCCAAATTCTGGATCGCGTAACATAATGGGATTCTTGGTGCCCCATTTCAAATCGGTAAACTGGCGGACAGAAACAAAGAAGATATCACATTTAAAGGGTGCATCAAAGGCATATTTCCAGCTGCCCAGTGTGGTAAGAATAGGAATGTTGTTTGTGCTTAATTCATGGCGACCCGCAGTAAATACATCGCCAATTTGGCCTTCATGGAGAAAAACCGCCGCTTGCCCTTCGCGGACAATTAATTGGGCACCATTTTTAATTTCGTTATCATAGTGAGGAAATTTCCACACGATGGTATCGCTCGAATCATCCTGCCATTCAATGACATCAATAAATTGGTTTTTTACTTTGTCCCAAAGACCCATAATATTTCTCCTGGTTTAGTATTACATATAAAGGTGCACAAGCCATCATATTTGTCAAGACATACGTCCCACCCTTTATCATTCTTTCAAAAAAAGAAAATAGGGGCATTTCTGCTCTACTTTGCAATTGATCTTTCATTTTTAATCACTACATTCGTAAGTAACAGAGATAGAAAAATATATGTCCCTAAACCCAATAGTTGTGACAACAGATAATGTCTAAAGAGTTCTGCCACTTACACTTACATACAGATTACTCCATGCTGGATGGCGCCTGTAAAATTGATCGCCTGGCGGAAATTGCGGCGGGGTTCAAGATGCCGGCTCTGGCCATAACGGACCACGGTAACATGCACGGGGCGATTGAATTCTATATGGCGATGAAATCCAAGGACATAAAACCCATTTTCGGATGCGAATTCTATATGGCCCCTGGAAGCCACCTCGACAAATCACAGAATCACCCGAAATTCAAGGGCTTTCATCAGATACTTTATGCCAAGGATATGGAAGGTTATCAAAATCTCTGCCGCTTGAATACTGAAGCCTATATGAGGGGCTTCTACTACAATCCGCGCATTGATAAAGAGATGCTGGCAAAATACAGCAAGGGTCTCATCGGTACGACCACCTGTTTGGGCAGCGAAGTAAACTGGTACCTCATGGCAGATAAAATTCCGGAAGCCAAAGCAGCACTTAACGATTATATCGAAATTCTCGGACGCGAAAATTTCTACATTGAGCTACAGGATCATGGTATAAAAGAACAGCACAAATGCAATAAACACCTCATCGATTTTGCCCAGGAATTCAACCTGCCGATCATTGCCACCAACGATGCACATTATCTCTGCCGGGAACATGCCAAACCACACGATGTGCTCTTATGCATCGGCACCGCTCGAAATTATCATGAGCCAAACCGCTTTAAATTTGAAGGCGAAGAATTTTATATTAAAAGCCCCGATGAGATGGCCGAACTCTTCAAGGAGGTTCCAGAGTCCTTAAGCAATACCCTGCTGATTGCCGAGCGCTGTACGGTTGAGCTCGAGCTCAACGTCAACCATTACCCGGTTTTCACGCCGGAGAATGGCGAAGACCGCCAGATATTTATAAAACGGCTTTGCATAGAAGCTTTGCGCGAACGCTATGATATCGACATGCAGTTAAACAGCCGCGACTCTCTAAGCAGCGAGCAGAAAGTCATCATCGATCGCATGGAATATGAACTTGGAACGATCGAACAAATGGGCTTCACAAGTTACTTTCTCTGTGTCTGGGACTTCCTCTTCTACGCCCGTGGAGAAGGCATTCCCGTCGGGCCGGGCCGTGGGTCTGGAGCCGGCAGTATTGTCGCCTACCTGCTAAAAATTACCGATATTGAACCACTTAAATACAATCTGCTATTTGAACGATTCCTCAATCCCGAACGTGTGAGTCCGCCGGATTTCGATATCGACCTTTGCGAACGCCGCCGCGTGGAAGTCATCGACTATGTGCGAAATAAGTATGGCGACGATCATGTGGCGCAGATTTGCACCTTTGGTACGCTTAAAACAAAAGCTGTGCTCAAGGATGTTGCCCGGGTCATGGGCCGCAGTTTCGATGAGGGGAATCGCCTGACCAAGCTCGTGCCCGATGGCATTAAAAATATTGATGAAGCCATGGCCGAGAGCACTGAGCTCAAAATGGCGTATGAAACAGAACCCTGGGTGGAAGAAGTCGTCGAATTTGGCCGGCCGCTAGAAGGCTTAAATCGCAACCTCAGTATTCACGCCTGCGGGGTCATCATTGGTGACCAGCCCTTGACCAATCTTATTCCTTTAGGAAAGGGCTCTGGCGGTGAGCAGGTGACACAGTATCAAGCAGCTGAGTGCGAAGAGCTCGGTCTTTTAAAAATGGATTTCCTGGGTCTCAAGACCTTAACCATCATCAGCGACTGTTGCGTGTTCATTAAAATGGTGCACGACATTGATTTACATCCGGATGAAATTCCCCTCGATGACCCAAAGACCTATGAGCTGATGTCTGCAGGCGATACAGTGGGTGTATTCCAGCTCGAATCCGGTGGTATGCAGGATCTTTGCCGGCGTTGGCATGTGGACAGCATGGAAGATGTTATCGCCTTAATTGCTCTCTACCGCCCGGGGCCCATGCAATTTATCGATGGCTTTCTCGACTGTAAGTTTGGCCGGGCACCGACGGAATACGATGTGCCTGAAATGGAGGAAATATTAAAAGAAACCTTCGGCTTTATGATTTACCAGGAACAGGTGATGCAGGTCGCCCAGCATGTTGCCGGTTTTACACTGGGTGGTGCCGATATTCTGCGCCGGGCCATGGGCAAAAAGAAAGCCGATGTCATGGCAGCACAGCTCTCAAAGTTTGTTGAAGGCTGCGAAGAAAATGGCCATTCCGCCAAGCTCGCTAAACAGATCTGGGATAAGATCGAAAAATTCGCCGGTTATGGATTTAACAAATCTCACAGTGCAGCTTATGCCTTCCTCGCTGTTCGTACCGCATACCTAAAGGCGAACTACCCGGTGGAATTTATGTGCGCCAACCTCTGCCAGGAACTCGGTAAGGCAGACCGTATATCCGAACTCACTGCCGAATGCCGCGAAATGGGTATCGAAGTATTGCCACCGGATATAAATACCAGTCTCTTGTCCTTTGCTGTCGACAATACAGGCGACGAACCGGCGATTCGTTTTGGGCTATCTGCTGTAAAAGGTGTGGGCGATTCTGCTGCCCAACCCATCATTGACGGACGCCAGGAAAAACCCTATGAAAACCTTGAGGATTATTGCGAACGGGCCGGCTCTGCCGCTAGCCAAAAGGTCATGGAGTCGCTCACCCAATGCGGCGCCTTCGATTGTTTTGGCTTGAAACGCTCCCAGGTTTTTGCAGTCATTGGCGACTTTATTACCCGCTCACAAAGCAACCGCGCTGACCGTGAATCCGGCCAGGCAAACTTTTTCGATGTCATGACTGATGATGACTCGGATACGGATATAAGCAGCATCCAAATTCCCACACTGCCTGAATGGGATATGAAAGATCTTCTTAAATACGAAAAAACCCTGCTGGGCTTTTACGTTACCGGTCACCCCATCGATGAATATGCCGAACTCTCAAACTTTTATAGCGTGCGTCGCATTCTCGATGTACCAAAGATTGCCAATGATGAGCCGGTTAGGCTTTGCGGTATTCTTAGTGGCGTACAACGAATGATTTCGAAAAAAACGGGCAAGCCCTGGGCAATTCTCACGCTGGAAGATCGCTACAGCCATATTGAGTGCATGTGTTTTTCGAAAACCTATATCGAGTACGCCCATGACATTATCGAAGAAGGCCCTGTGTTCCTTGAAGGGCATGTCAACCAACGCGAAGAAGATGACCCGAAACAAGTCATCATCACGAAAGTCATACCTGCGAGTATGGCCAAGGCAAAATTCACAAACGAGCTGCATGTACCAGTGAAAGAGGAAACAGCCGACCCCCAATTCATCCAGCAATTGCATGATCTGCTCATGGGCCATCCTGGTGAAACCACGGCCTTCCTATCGGTAAAATTACGTGATGATGGTTTCGCTTTCATCGAAACAGGACAATCATTTAAGGTCTGTGTGAGCGAGGAACTCGAAGAGGCAATCAAAGCGCTCACCGGGCATTACCCGGTCTTAAAAGCGGATAAAGACCTCAAGCCGCGTGAAAAACGCGCCTTCGAGCGCTTTGCCAAAAGCAGTTGATCCCCCGCCCATGCCCAAACAAGCCAAATTACTGAGCAAGGGACAAATACATGAATTTTTCTCTATCCTTGCAGCGAACATTGTGCCCGAATCTGAGCTGAAATGGGGCTCGAACCTCGACCTTGTCATCGCGGTCGTTTTGTCAGCCCAGTGCACGGATAAAGCGGTAAATAAAGCAACTGCAGCACTCTTCAAAAAATGCCGCACGACGGCTGATTACATCACCCTGGGCGAAGAAAACCTGCGTGAGGCTATTCGATCAATTGGGCTTTATAAAAACAAGGCAAAAAACATCATCGGTCTCTGTGAACGTATTCAAACAGTATTTGGCGATGTGGTTCCTGACAATCGCGAAGACTTACAGAGCCTGACGGGAGTGGGACGTAAGACGGCAAATGTGGTACTCAATGTTGCCTTTGGCCAGGCCACCATGGCTGTCGATACCCATATATTCCGCGTCTCAAACCGCATTGGCCTGGTGCATGCTAAAAACCCGGACCAAACAGAACTAAAATTGTTGAAGCGCATTCCAGACGAATTTTTGAAAGATGCCCATCATTATTTAATTCTTCACGGGCGCTATACCTGCGTTGCCCGCACGCCGAAGTGCGAGATTTGTAAAGTCGCACATGTCTGCAATGCTCTGGAAAAACAGCTCTAAAGGTTCAAATAAGGGCGGGGGTTTAGCGGGGGCAATATACTAAGGCTTCACGCCTCAATCATGTCGTCGTCATCGTCAAAATGGAGTTTCCCCCAAAATGTGGACAATAAGTTAAGCCCCCTGTAATATAAATACAAATAAGGAGCTAGTAAAATGAAGAAGAACCGCCAGAAATTCTCAAAGGAATTCAAAGAGGAAGCAGTTTCACATTGGGAAAATTC
>JABSQK010000261.1 GCA_013215875.1 Lentisphaeria bacterium | reverse complement strand
TGACATGCTGTTATCATAGCCTAACACATCATGCTTTATACGGGCAGTAACATAATGCGAACCCGCTTTTTCAAAAACAATTGGGAAACGGATCACGCTCTCCTGCCCACCCAAGATAGACGCTGTCTCACGAGCAAAAAATTTACCGTCCAGTAAACACTCCACTTCAACATCCTGCACTGCGTCCTGGCTGTAATTCTGCAGCCGTACCTCAAGCATATTCGGGTGGGCAATTAAACAACGTTCATTTGACAAATTTACCGACTGTATGGCCAGGTTCTGACCTTCAGCTTTTTTGCCTTTCATCCAATATACCCGTGCGTTTGATGGATATTCAATACTCTCTGAGTCTTTCCAGCTCACTGCCTGGCTATCCGCAAAAATATAAACTTCCATTTTATTATTCGGATAACGCTGGAAGGACTGCTTAAGGGCACGTGGAATACTGCTGGAAAACTCACCAACCTGCAAGCCTTTTAATTTCTTCAATGAGTCTTCCGGACTTCCCACACGATAATTCTCCACAACCCATTCCGGCTCTTCTCCTGCAATAATCAGAGACCAGGCCTCACCTTTCCCCCAACTGCCCACCAGCTTGTTCATCGCCGTCAGCGAACGATCCCATGCACTGTCGTCTCCTGCAAGCATAGAGTATGAGGCATCCAGTATAATGATCCGGTGAATCTCAGTGCCGCTGATTGACTTATCATCACTTTTACCCACCATTCGCGAAAAAGCCAGAACAATTAATACGCATATTAATACGCGCAGTGTGATTAAAACCAATTGTTCCCAGTACAGATTTTTCTTTAAGCGTTCAAGCGCACGCTGCAGAACATAATCCGCTCCCCATTGCACTTTCAACGAACGAAAACGCATTAAGTAATAAATGATAATCGGTATTAATCCAAGTAATAAAAAAATCAAATAGCTCGAGTGTATAGGCGTCATGCATCACCCATACTACGTTGTATCATGTACTCACTCAACACAGTTTCCGTTGCCTGATCTGTTTTAAAATCGATGATATGCGCATTATTTTTCTTGACAAAGCTCTGCCATTCATCCATCAGCGCTTTGTATTCTTCGCGGTATAAGCGTTTTAATGGCACGGTGTCGATTCGTTGATTTTTACCAGACTCCAGATCCTGAAAATCTACCCATCGATTATAGGGGAATTCTTCTTCGTCGGGGTCTTTTACCTGAAAGATTAAGATCTCATGGCCCTGTGCACCCAAACGAGACAGCGCTTTCATTACAGGTTTCGGGTCAAACATTAAATCAGAGACCACAGCGATCAATCCGCGTTTTTCACCACGGTCCAGGATGGCTTTTAAGCAAGATACCAAGGCATCTTCATCGGATGGCGGCTTCCCCACCAATGCTTCCAAAATTCGAACAAGGCTACTTTGAGTCGAACTGACCGGCAACCATAATGTATCGTCGGATGATGCCATGACCATGCCGACCGAATCTTTCTGGTTTAATGTTAAATAAGCCAGGCATGCCGCAAGTTGTGAGGCACGAAAATACTTCGTTGGTAAGTCTTCGCTTTGCCGTGACATGGATGCACTACGATCGAGTACAATTCGAACCGATAAGGCGGTATCTTCGGTGTAGCGTTTAATAAACATATTTTCTGAACGCGCCGACATTTTCCAGTCGATATGTTTTATCGGATCACCCGGCATATAGATCTTATGATGATCAAAGTCGGTACTGGTACCAATGCGCTTAGAGCCATGTATGCCATGCAATAAGCCTTGAACAGCACTTCGCGCATGCATCTCAAGATGCTTTAGCGATTCTTTCGCTTCTGCGGATAAAACAGTATCTAATTTATAAGAGTTTTTCATACTGAATTCCCTCCCAAAGATAAATATTTAATAAAAGATAAATATTCAATATTCAACAAGCCCCAAGTGCTTGGTGAACATTGTGAACAAGCATGTAAGAAGGAATAATCAATATTCAGTGGTTTGGAATTTCCTTTAAGAGATAAATATTCAATAAAGGATAAAGGGTTAAAGGATAAATAATCAATATTCAACAAGAAATAATCAATATTCAGTATTTTGGAATTAAACATTTATCGGCCTTCGGTTTAGTAAGACACTCATATTTTTTAATTGTTTATTGAATATTTCTTGTTGATTATTGCTTATTGTTTTATTCTCATTGCTTATTGTTCTGTTCTCATTGCGTATTGTTCTGTTCTCATTCTCATTGCGCCTTCGGTTTAGTACGTCACTCATATTTTTTAATTGTTTATTGACTATTTCTTGTTGAATATTGCTTATTGTTCTGTTCTCGTTATTCATTTTTTTTCTCTGTCTTTAAATTTCGCTTTGCTGTCTCTGCACTCTTAAAAAGTATTGCAATGAGTTCATCTGTTTCTTTTAATAAGGGATTGAGCATTGAAGGCTTTTGTAAATCAGCACGCATAATCATTTTTAGCCAAATTCGAGATTCTTTTAGTTCCTTGAGAGCGATCTTTAATTTATGAACAAAGTCTGAACGCGATTCAGCACTTTGCGCTTCACCATAATTAGCCGCCGGTGATGTCCCACTTCGCAAAAGCTGTTTTGAAATATGATTTCCAGACCTGCTTTCAGGTAAACTTTCAGTTAATTTTATAATTCTAACACCATAGTCGATTAAACGATCTTCCAGGTCAAAATTACGATTTTCATCATTCATTAACTTCTCCAGATTCTCCTAAAGATAAAGATTTAATAAAGGATAAAGGGGTAAAAGATAAATATTCAATATTCAACAAGGAATAGTCAATATTCAGTGGTTTGGAATTCTCTTTAAGAGATAAAGATTTAATAAAGGATAAATAATCAATATTCAAGAAGAACAGCGAAGCAAAGGCAGTACGAAGTGCTGAGACGAAGTCGTACAAATAATCAATATTCAGTGGTTTGGAATTCTCTTTAAAAGATAAATATTCAATATTCAACAAGCCCCAAGTGCTTGGTGAACATTGTGAACAAGCATGTAAGAAGGAATAATCAATATTCAGTGGTTTGGAATTACACATTTATCAGCCTTAGGTTTAGTACGACACTCATATTTTTTAATTGTTTATTGAATATTTCTTGTTGAATATTGTTTATTGTTCTCGTACGACACTCATATTTTTTAATTGTTTATTGAATATTTCTTGTTGAATATTGCTTATTGTTCTGTGCTCATTTTCTTGTTGAATATTGTTTATTGTTCGGTTCTCAGTGCTTATGCTAAGACCGCATCTCCAGGACCTGGGACTTCGTCCAGGATATGATTGACCACCATTACAGATGTAATTCCTTCTGATATTGCGGCATAGTTCACAATCACACGATGGCGTAATACAGGAATTGCAACAGCCTTAATATCGTCAAACGTTGCATGCGTTCGTCCATGAAAAAATGCGTGGGCTTTAGCGCCAAGAATTAAATTCTGGCAGGCGCGAGGTCCGGCACCCCATGAGACCCATTCCTTGGCATAGTCACTACAATAATCTTGTGAAATGCGAGTCGCTTGTACTAGGCGTACAACATAATCCAGTAAATCCTCTCGAACGATAATTTCACGGACAATTTTTTGGTATTTCAAGATGATTTCTGCGGATAGAACCGGTTCTGGATCATCACGATAATTCGTTGTTGTACGACGTAGAATCTCAACCTCATCGAGGCCTTCTGGGTAATCCACTACGATCAGATACATGAAGCGGTCTAATTGTGCTTCTGGAAGGGTGTATGTTCCCTCCTGTTCAATGGGGTTTTGTGTCGCTAAGACGAAGAATGGTAGATCCAGTTTATATTTTTGGTTACCAACTGAGACCTGCTTCTCTTGCATGGCTTCGAGTAGCGCTGCCTGTGTTTTAGGCGGTGTACGGTTAATCTCATCGGCTAATAGCATATTTGAAAAGATCGGTCCGGGTATAAATTTAAACTCTTTACGACCTGTATCCGGATCTTCCTGGATAATTTCAGTCCCGGTGATATCAGACGGCATTAAATCGGGTGTAAACTGAATTCGGCTCGACTTAATCCCAACCACTTTAGCGATTGTTTCTACAAGCAATGTCTTCGCTAATCCAGGCACCCCCATCAACAAGGCATGGTTATGACAGAAAATACACTGCAGGGTTAGGTCAACCAATTCTTCCTGGCCAACAATGACTTTATGAATTTCATGCTTAACTTTCTTTATCAGCTCTGCAAATTCCTTTGCGTCACTATCGGTTGCTTCTGCCATTTGTACTCCATTTCCATTAATCAGTTAAATCCAAAATATAGATCTTATATCTCATTCTGCTAGGGCTAAACTTAATCTAAACTTAAGATCTAGTAACGTTTACTAACCAAGTCATCACTGACTCAATTCGTGTTATATTATTAATTTTTTAAAAAATTGCATACAACATATTCACAATATACGACTCTGAAAATAGGTGAAGGTTCCAGCCATAAACGCTAGCTTACAATTAGTTGTGGAGAAATACGCTGGAGGGTTTTGGCTGCTGATTACCGGCCTTAATTTTTTTAATAATATCAACGCTTTTTTTAACCATTTCTTCAAAGTTATAATCAACTCAAACGCTTGCAAAGAGGTTTGATTTGTTTGACTATTTGCGGTATATTGGTGTTTACCCAAATTGTCGTTGTACCTAAGGCCCGCCTAAGGTACCATTCCTGAAGCTTGCTTCACTCTGACCATCCATGGCTAATTTGTGCAGCTTCACATTAGTGACCCTGCCCGGTACTTGAGTAGAATCTGTTGCCATAGCGGGAGCTGTTATTAGCAGGGATATTACAGAATGACTGCAACGTTTCTGATTTGTCTACTGTTTCGAAAGTACTTGTAGTTCTATTTTATGATATTGATGATCTCAAATTTCATGGGCTTCCTTTCACAGCACGGCATCCGGCCCAATCGTCATCGGCGTATCGCTTACGTCGACATCACCCTCCGCGGGCATGACCAGAGCCTCGGTCGCGATGGGACGGTATCCGCTTGGATCAAGCAATGTGAAGCGGCATAAACCAAAGCCGCCCTTCTCCAGGCACTCGAGCAGTTGCGGCTGCAAGGGAACACGAACTTCCGCGGTGGCACCCGGTGCGCAGTTTACCTGAATATCTTCAAAATCCCTGAGACAGGTCATCCATTTACCGCCAGCGCTCTGCTGCACGCGCAGCGTACACGCCGCTAGATCAATGGCGTTATACTGATTTTCCACCGTAAAGGACAATTCCGTGTCACCCGCATTCCAGGTGAACCGTTCGGGGAACCATACGGGGCTAAAAAGTACACGCATGATCCAGAAGAAAGGCTTCGGCAACAGGTCGGCCGTGATTACACCCCAATCACTATCCTCGCCCCAGCGCACCCAGCCCCAGGGATTGCCCACGTCCGCACTACCGGCACCACTGGAGAGCCAGGGGAAGAAGGCACCACCGAGACAGGTCGGCTCACCCCGCATGAAACCCCACTCTCGCCGCATTCT
>JABSQK010000260.1 GCA_013215875.1 Lentisphaeria bacterium | reverse complement strand
TAACATTTAAATTAGGACTTTTTCGAGATGCGAATAGACGGACACTACTTGGGTGATTTAAAGAATCGTGTGAGCCAGGGCGATCATGAATTAGTTATTGATCTACCCAAAGAGTATGGCGGCACCAATGACAGCTTCTCTCCGACGGACCTGGTGGCGATTGGCCTGGCTACCTGCGTGGTGGCGATGATTACCACGACTGCAAAAAGCTTTTCTACAAACGTAGATGGCATGAGCTGGTTTATCGACAAGGAAATGACGACGGACCAACCGATCCGTTTTGCCAGCCTCAAACTGACCATACAAATACCCCATGATCTTTCCGAAAAAGAGCGTAAACGCATTGAAACTGCTGCCCATCGATGTCCCGTTCATAATAGTTTAGCTGATGATACAGATAAAGAGATCACTTTTATTTACGGAGAATAGCATGGATTTAAGCAAATTTACAGATTTATCAGATGATGCCCGTGCCTGGGTCTACATATTTGAGAAGCCTTTGAGTGAAGAAGATTTAGATAGTGTCGAAGATAAGCTCACTCGCTTTATGGAATCGTGGAATTGTCATGGTGCGTCTGTAAGAGGTGCCTGGCACTGTTTTGAAAACAAGATTTTAATCATTGCTGGTGAATCTACCGATGGTATGAGCGGCTGTTCCATTGATTCAAGCGTGCGTGTTTTGAAAGAGTTGAAAACTGAGGGCATCGATGCATTAAACATCGCAAATGTCCATTATCGTACTGCAGATGAGATACTTACAATCGGCCGAACAGCGTTTGCAAATTTATGCAATTCGGGTTCTATTACGGACGAAACTATCGTATTCGATATAAGTTCAGTCACCCGTGTGGGACAATTACGTGAAACCGGTATTGAGAAAGAATTTAGGAGTAGCTGGCATGCGCAAGCATTTTAATGGCCGAATGATAAGGAACACAGCGAGTATTCTATTTGTGCTACTTTTCCTTTCCTGTGCATCAAATAAAAAGAAAAAGCTTTGGGAGCCGACTGCCCGCTATGTTATTTGGTTCGAAAGCACTTACGATGCCTATGCAGTAGATGAAATGATTGAGTTGAAGCTGTATGTTAAGAATAATACCCACAGAAGCATTTATTTTGGCAAAAAGAAAAAGAATATTATTAGTTTTTGGGTGACAAATGAGCGAGGCAAAAAGGCGGCTAAGAAAAGTTCGATAGATCTAAACTCTGGCTTTTTTGTTCATGCCGGGCAAACGAAATCATTGCGCTTCAAAATAAACCGTTGTTACCAGATGAGTAAAGCAGGCAGCTATTCTATAAATGCCCGATTGAAACACGGAAGGCTTGACCGCAGCTATAGTGCAAACATTTATTCGCTTCGGGTATTTGAACCACAGGCACTCAAAGAAAATTTTTACAAAAAGAACAGCGGCTGGCGGGTGGAAAAAGGAAACGGATTCTATTTTGTCAGTGCCTATGAAAACTATAAATTGGCGAAACGCACACGAATTGACAGTTGGTATGAAGGGGCAGATCTGCAAACTGAAATCGACACACATGATGACTTCCATGTTCTCTACCAGGCAGGTGACGAATTATTTAAGCACGTGGTATCTACCAAGGACGGATTTATTCTTAGTACAGAGAAAATAAAGGTTTCGCTAAAAGAAAGTTGTATCTTAGAGAAAAAAGAAGATGATACAGTGGTCGTAAAAGGTGGCAAAAAAGTAAAATAAGCAGGATACATTATGAAAAATATTATTTGTTTTATAGCATTATTTCTTATGAGCTTCTCTGCATTTTCGCAGATTAAGGTTTCACTCCAGACAAAAATAAGCAAGTACTTGTCATATGAACGTATTATCATGACAGTCACTGTTCAAAATAACACTGGCACTACCCTCCGTTTCGATGATAATGAGGAAAGCTACATGAACTTTATTGTCGCTGATAAAAAAAATAAAAGGGTCTATGTCAAGAAGGCCTATAAAAATTTCAATCATATATACAACGCGATGATCACTGCCGGTGCCAGCAAGAGTTATTCTGTAGCTGTCAATCAATATTACCCAATGTCTGAATCAGGGCACTATGAAATAAAAGCAGTGGTGGTACACAAAAAATTGAACTTTTCCTATAACTCAAACCCTATACGTGTTCTCGTTCGTGAAGGCTCATCCGTGCTGAAAAGAAAAGAGGACTTTGGAATTAAGTCCGGGAAAAAAATATTGACCAGACAGTATGACCTGCTCAGTTTTAGAGCCGACAGGTATGATATGCTTTGCATACGAATTGAAGATGAAGACAAGATATATGCCATCAAACGATTGGCGCCGATGGCTTCAAGCGTGAGACCCACTCATTTTATCGATGCCAGAAGCCAGATTCATGTGCTCATGCAAACAGATTCTAAAACATTTAAGTATTGGAAATTTGCGCATGATGGTAAACAAATCAACCGGACGAAGGTGTATCCGGTTGTCGGCGAAATTATTCCACGACTTGTTCGTGACCCGGATATTGGCCGTGTAAAGGTTATCGCGCCTATCCCACTGGATGGCGAAATGGGTTCAGACATTCCTCTGCTCGACAAGTAACCTATATTTCCGAAAGAACTACTTTTGCTGCTTCATCACTGGCATTTGTTTCCGCCTGCAGACGTTTGATGCATTCCTCAATCCCCTCCGCCACTTCACTACAGCGCTCACCATCCGGAAGAATACGCTTAAGGGCTGGATTTAGAATCGACGGATTTACATCCGATTGGAGAAATTCCTCAAAAACCTTTTTTTCAGCAACAAGATTTACCATAGTAAAATAAGGAATTTTTATAAGCAGTTTGCTGATGATATAACTCAGGCTGTTTATTTTGTAAACAACGACCAATGGCAGGCCAAGTATTGCCGCCTGTATGGTTACTGTCCCGGATGCAGCAATTCCAGCACAGGCACTGCGCATCAGCTCTGCAGTTTTATCCGGAATGATATCGATTGGCAGAGACTCTTTCCCCAGACTTATTTTTAACTTGCGGATATAGTCAGCAATTCGGTCGTTTGGTGCAGGAATGATAAAGCGAAATTCCGGTTTTTCTTTCATGAGGATCTCGGCTGTCTCAAGCATGGGCTTTAACAAGCGGCTAATTTCACTTCGGCGACTTCCAGGAAGTAGAAGAATGAGTTGTTCATCCCTCTGCGTACTGCTTTCTTCATGTAATAGTTGTATCATTGGATGTCCCACAAAGGTCGTTTTCAGGTCGTAGTCTTTATAGATATCTTTTTCAAATGGAAAAATAACCATCATGTGTTCGACGGTTTCAGCAATCTCAGGAATACGTTTTTTGCCCCATGCCCATACCTGGGGGGTAATATAATAGAGAATTTTAATTCTTCTTTTTTTCATTTCTTTTGCAAATCTCAAATTGAATCCGGGGTAATCAATTAGGATAATTGCATCCGGTCGTTCTTTTTCTGCCTTTTCAACAAGCTCGCGAAAGATGCGTTTAAACATGGGCAGATGCTTGAGTACCTCGACAAAACCGACAATTCCAAGCTCGCTGGAATCCACAAGAATCTCAACACCGGCAGCTTTTAAGGATTGAGCACCCATAGCGGCAATCTTTAAATCGGGATTTTGAGCCCAAAGGGACTTAGCTAACGCGGCACCATACAAATCGCCAGAGGCCTCACCAGCGAAAATCCACACTTTTTTTACTGTATCTGTACCTGTCATAGATAAATTTTTTTATTGATTGGCTCCTTGTACAAAACATAGTCGAGGCTTAGTTTTAAACAAGTTAGAACACTAGAAAACGGAAATATAAAATGACTGATGAAGATAGAGATAAATTAATTGGCCAGATGCTGGATGAAGGACAGGGTTTGTCCGAAATTCAAAAGCATTTGGAATCTGAACATAGCTATAAGATTACCTATATGGATCTTAGATTACTCGCAGCTGACCTGGAAGTAAATTGGAAAAAAATCGACGATATTAAAAATCCCCCGGTTGTGGAAGATGACGATGCTGAAACAGAAAGTCTGGATGCTGAGTTACTGCCCGATGAAACTGTTGTGGAAGTAAGCCCGGTTGTACGACCTGGTGCTATGTTTAGTGGTGATGTCACATTTAAGTCCGGTATCAAAGCCGAATGGTATGTCGACAGTATGGGACGCCTTGGACTTAACCCCCGCAACGAAGAAGACCAGCCGAGTGAAGAGGAAATTGCAGATTTCCAGATGAAGCTTCAAAAGGAACTCGAAGGCAAAATGTAAACTGCTTTATCGTGTTCCTATAGAAACGATGCAATTAAGGCTTGCAGTTCTCTTTCGTCGACAGGCTTGGGATGGTACCCGTCGAAGCCGGCAGTAAGGAACCGTTCTTTATCCCCGGCCATCGCATGAGCAGTTAAGGCAATGACAGGCAGTTTCGAGATTTCGGGATTTTTACGAATACGTTTTAATATTTCCATGCCATCCATGACCGGTAGTGATATGTCTAAAAGAACAATGTCCGGGATGATTTTTTCAATTCCGCAAAGACCATCGGCGCCATTATCAAACTCGATAACCTTATAGTCATCGGACAATATTGCATTTACCAGCACACGATTATCGATATTGTCTTCGACAAATACCACAACGGGTTTGTCCGGATTATTATTTTTTGAAGCCGCTACAGATTTTTTAACCGGGCCAAAATCTTTCTTAATACATTCCAGATCTTCGACGCAGTCATGAAATAATTCCTGCATGATTTCAAATTGCGGGTGAATCTTTTTATCGTCTTCTTCTTTGGCCAACCGACTCAACTCAGAGGCCGCATCATTCAAAATATATGCACCCAGATTACCGCAGCTCGATCTTAATTTATGGGTGAGATCACTGATAAGATTATGGTCAAGATTTTTGCAGGCCATCTCAATTTCAAACATAACCGCGGGAACAAGATCGAAAAAGAGATCGATTATCTCTATTACCAGTTCATCGCCGCCTATTTGACGAATATGTTCGATGCTTGATTTATTAATTATATTCAAAGACATACTTCCTGAGTTATATCTCTACTAATACAGGTGCCGGCGATATAAATCCAGTTTGATAGAACTAAAAAGTAAAATAAATTTGGCCTCAAAAGCCGATTTATATGCCCAAACTGTTTCGTCTCTGCATTTCGCCAGTGCTTTGTACTGTCGTCACTGTATGACCATTTAGGGGCAGGATGAACTGGTGAATCGCATCGATAATCCATTCTTTTTGTGGAAAGAAGGCATCTTCCATCTCTGCTGGAGGGGTAATCCAGTTTCTTGCCCCGACCACCACAGGAGGCCCATCGAGATGATCAAATGCCATGGTGCTGATATGGCTCGACATCGTATGAAGGAAACTACCGCGTTCACAAGCATCTGAAGCAAGTACCACACGACCGGTCTTTTTGATGGATTCAATAATTTTGTCATAGTTCAGCGGGTTTATAAAACGGGCATCGATAACTTCCGCACTTAAGCCATATTTTTCCTGCAATTCATCTGCAGCATCTAGGGCCTTATACAAGGTCGCACCGATAGTTATAATTGTTATGTCGCTTCCGCTGCGTTTAATATCCGGCTGGCCTTCTTCTACTTCGTAATAATCAACGGGCACACCACCTTCAGCGAATTGCTCACCAATGTCATATAGGCGCTGGCTCTCAAAAAAGACCACCGGGTCGGTTCCGCGCAGTGCCAGGTTTAACATACCTTTGGCATCATAGGGCGTTGTTGGAAAATAAACTTTCAATCCTGGTATATGGGCAGTTAGACTTGACCAGTCCTGAGAATGCTGGGCGCCATATTTACTGCCGACAGACACACGCAATACCAAAGGCATCTTCAATACATTGGCAGACATGGATTGCCACTTGGCCATTTGATTGAAAATTTCATCTCCGGCACGGCCCATGAAATCGCAATACATCAGCTCTGCAACAACTCGCCCACCGCTGAGTGCATAGCCCACTGCAGTACCAACAATCGATGCTTCGGCAATTGGTGAATTGAACAAGCGATGGTAGGGTAGGGCTTCTGTTAAGCCACGGTAGACGGCAAAGGCGCCACCCCAGTCCCGGTTTTCTTCACCGTAGGCAATCATTGTAGGGTCTTCATAGAAACGATGAATCATCGCTTCGAACAAGGCATCGCGGAAAGCAATGACACGGGCTTTTACAATCGCCTTACCATTTTCATCAAATGCTGAGCGCGACTTACGGGCATTACCTTTGGTACGCGGATTTTCCTCCAGCTCCAAAAGCACGTCCGGCTTACGATCATCAAAACGCTCCACTGTGCCATTTGAAAACATCATGCTGCCAATCGTATCGACAGTCACATTTATGCGTGGTGAAACGTCTAAATCAGTTGCCAGTGAATAGGCTTTTTTGACTTTCGCGGTAATCCACTCGCCCATATCACTGATCTTTGCTTCTTCCATATGTTTGTTTGTCGTGATGTAGTCTGTGAAGGCCTGTATACAATCTGACGCTTCCCACAATTCCACTTCCTCTTTACTGCGATATGAACTCTGGTCCGATGGACTGTGACCGGAGAAGCGATAGGTAATCGTATCGAGCAGCACTGGGCCATCGCCTTTTTCCAAAACGATGCGTTTGCGTTCGATGGCATCGGCAACTGCCAGGGGATTATTTCCATCGATACGTTCTGCATGCATGGCAAATTCATTGATACCGGCACCAATACGGGCAAGAATATCGAAGCCCATAGTTTCGCCATCGGTCTGACCACCCATGCCGTAAAAGTTATTAATAAAGTTAAAGAGGATTGGCGGAGCACCACCGATGTCTTTATCCCACAATTCGCGGTATTGGTCCATCGCAGAAAAGCACATGGCCTCCCATGTGGGTCCGCAGGCACTCGATGCATCACCAATGTTGGCAATGACAATACCTGGTTTTCTATTCACACGTTTGAATAGTGCAGAACCAACTGCAATATCTGCTGAGCCACCAACAATGGCATTGTTAGGCATAGAACCAAAGGGCGTAAAGAATGCATGCATCGAACCGCCCATGCCCTTGTTTACACCATTTTCACGACCAAAAATTTCAGCAAGTGTGGCATAGAGAATGAAATCCATTGCCAGATCTTTTATATCGCCACTATGATCTTTCTCAACAACCTGGAGGATACGACCATCCATAAATGTTTCCATAATTGACTGCAGTGATTTCTCATCGAGCTTCTGTATAGCGCTGAAACATTTTGCAATAATTTCACCATGGCTGCGATGCGAACCAAATACATAATCATCAACATTAAGATTAAATGCCTGGCCCACAACCAGTGCTTCCTGGCCAATCGATAAATGCGCCGGACCCTTATGATCATATTCCATGTCGTGGTAGGAGCCGGTGGTTTTTATGGTATTGAGCATGGTTTCAAATTCGCGAATCATCTTCATGTCGCGCAACATGAGTCCAAGATTTTCAGAACCGTACTTTTTCTTTTCGGCAGCAGCAGTTCCCGAATAATGGTTTAAAGGGATAGGTGGAATTTCCAAAGTGGATTTCTTGCGAACGATTCTTGGATCTACTAGGATTGATTTAGGCATTTTATTTTCCTTTAATTAAATTTTTTAGGCCATTGCCCAAATAGTATCACGAATTATTTCCGATACGGATGGGTGAGGGAAGACACAGTCCTGAATGTCTTCGATACGAAATTCTGCTTCGATCATTGCCGCTGCGCCGAAGACCATTTCCGAACAGTGCTGTCCAAGCAGATGCACACCGAGTAAAACACGGCTGTCCTTATTTACGACGACTTTGCATAAGCCGTTGCCTTTTTCATGCTCGGCAAGATAACGGCCATTGGCAGTCATTGGCATGGTAAAGACCTCAACGGCTATGCCTTGTTCTTTGGCTTCTGCTTCAGTAATTCCCACAGCGGCAATTTCCGGATTTGTATAGACAACCAAGGGAATAGCAGTATAACGCATGTGGTCCTTACGACCGGTTAAATTGTTGACAACCACTTCACCCATGCGCGATGCCGAGTGGGCCAGGGGAGACAGGCCATTCACATCGCCCACCGCATAAATGCCTGGCAGGTTGGTTTCAAGTTTATCATTTACCTTTATACCACGACGATCAAAATCGAGCCCGATTTCTTCGAGGCCAATATTCTGAGTATTAGGGGAACGACCAATCGACAATAAAACTGCATCGGCAGTCACAGATTTGTCTTCACCATTTTCTTCATAGATCACCGCATCGGCAGTAATTTCTTTTACCTTGCACGAAAGTTTGTAATCAACATCCCCAAGCGATTTTTTAAGTGCAGCGGACAAGTCTGGATCAAATGGTGGCAAGATTTCCGGCAGCATTTCAATGACTGTTACCTTTACACCCACGCTTGTAAAAAAGCATGCGAACTCCATGCCGATTACACCACCGCCAACAATGGCGATGGCTTTTGGCAGTTTTTCCACGACCAGAACTTCACGTGAAGTCATCACATGGTCCTGATCCGCACCGGGTATGGGCGGACGAATTGCTTCGGATCCCGTGGCAATGATAATATATTTGCCCGTGTAGCTTTCACCGTTTACTTCGACTGTTGTACGGGATGTGAACTTTGCTTCACCCTCCACAACAGTCACCTTGTTACGCTTCATCTGGAAGGCGACACCCTTGCGAAGATTTTCCATTATCTTCTGTTTACGACCCATAGCAGTCTCGAGACTGAAACTTACGTTTTCTGCCGTTACACCATAGGCTTCTGAGCTGCGCGCCTGCTTAAAAAGTTTTGCCGAGTAAAGCAATGTCTTGGATGGAATACAGCCTTCGTTCAAGCACACACCGCCGAGGTAACTGCGCTCGATAATTAATACGTTTAAGCCCTTATGGCCGGCACGCTCTGCTGCCACATAGCCACCCGGGCCGGCACCAATAATTATTAAATCATAATTTGTCATTTAATTTTTTCCTGTTTATCGTATGATTAGATGGCCAGATATAAATCGAAATTTCCGATCATCTGACTTAAGCTTTTTAGAAATTTAGCGGCGGGTGCCCCATCAACTACCTGGTGATTAATGGTCAGTGATAATGCGAAGTGTGGATTAAACTCGACGCCATCTTTACCCTGTACAGCTTTAAGATCTGCTGCACCAATACCGAGTATCGCTACCTGAGGGGGATTCAATACAGGGGTGAAATGCTCAATGCCAAATGCACCTAGATTGCTCACGGTAAACGTACCACCAGATAAAAGGTCTGGGTTTATTCCACCTTCTGAACAGGCAATGGCGAGCGTTTTTGTTTCTGATGAAATCTCTTTTAAACTCAGTGTATCCGAATTACGAATCACCGGAACCATCAAACCGCGCGCTGTATCCACAGCAAATGCCAAATGCACATTACTGTGTTGATAAACTGTATTGTCTTCGAAAATCGAATTGAGTTCCGGGTAGTCGAGCAATGTACGCGATACTGCAAATAACATCAGGTCGTTTATGGAAATCTTATTTGTTCCCATTTCATCTGGAGATGCTTTTAAGCGCTTGCGGAAATTCAACATTGCCCGGGCATCTGCACTGGAATTCAATGTTAGTTGTGCTGTGGTCTGCAATGAGTTGAGCATACGCTCGGCAATCAGTTTACGAATTCCTTTTAATGGTGTAACTTTTACGGATTCGTCTGATGTAAGTGTTGTAGCTGGACTTGCCGTTTTGGCGACTGGCGCATTTGCCAGATCGCTCAGAGTTGCACGTCCGCCAATGCCAGAGCCTTCGACATTACTAGCAGTGCCAGTCGCCTGGGCTGCCACTGTGCGTGCAGTACCACTGTTAATTGCTGCTTCTACATCCTGTTCGATCACGCGCCCGTCCGGGCCGGAACCAGCAAGACGACTCACATCGATACCTTTAGATTCAGCAAGCATCTTTGCCCGTGGCGATACGGCACCGGACGATTCGCCAGTGCTTTGTACTGGCGTTGGTGCAGCTTTTGTTTCTGCAGGACTTTCGTCTACAACTGCAGCTGGAGCTACTTCCTCTGCGCCTTCCGGCACTGCTTCACCTGCAGCACCAATATAGGCGATTACGTTTAAAACTTCGACATCTTCACCTTCGGGAAAAAGAATTGCCAGAATCTGGCCACTTGCGGGAGATTCAACTTCGAAGCTCGCCTTGTCCGTTTCCACTTCGCAAAGAATATCACCTTCGTTTACATCGCTGCCGACGGAAACTTTCCATTCCAGTATCAAACATGTTTCTACAGATTGCCCCTGTCGCGGCATTAATACTTCTGTTGCCATAATATAACCTTTATTTTAGACCTTATCTTTCACTGTCAAGGCAACTGATTCAGTCGGAATCAATACCTGGATGCCATGACTTTCCATTTCATTTTTTAAATCTGTTTCTATCGCCTCTGTTATGAGGGTAGTGATATCTTCCACGCCACCACTGCGGGCAAAAGACGCCAGACCAATCTTGCTACTGTCAGCAAGTAATATCACCTGGCGTGCCCGCTGCATTATTTGTTCCTTGGTAAATGCTTCATTTGGATCCGTCGTGGTCATCCCGTCTTCCACAGTAAAACCAATGGTACCCATAAATGCCTGATCAACATGCAGGCTATTTATGATTGGGGCGCTGAGTGGACCAACTAGTGTTCGACTGAGTGATCGAAATTCCCCGCCTACAAGAATTAACTTGTGTTCAGTGCTCATTAGTTCTGCAGCGGCGATTAAAGAGTTGGTCACGATGGTCAGGTTTCGTTTACGGTCGAGCAGGCTGGCTAGCATCAAGATTGTGCTACCACCATCCAAATAAATCTGGTCCCCATCATTGATCATTTCCAACGCCCGTTCAGCAATCAGCAACTTTGCGGCTGTATTACGTGAGCGTTTATCATCAAATACTGGCTCGATCCGGGAAATTCCTTCAAGCGTGGCGCCACCATGAATACGCATCAAAAGTCCTCGTTCCTCCATGGATTGCAGGAGTCGGCGTACCGTAGCTTCAGAGATCTGTAAATCATCACAAATCGTCGCGACTGAGATCTCACGATGAACCGAAAGCTGTTGTAAAAGATGTTTTTCACGCAAATTATTCTTCATAACGATCATAAAATAGTCATAAATCGATCATTGTCAATCAATACTGCTCGTAATTTCATACAAAATTACATAGCCAGTCCCTGTTATTTTATTATATTTAGCCTCAAATTTATGGTGCCAGGCAGTATCTCGTCTAATTACCTATGAATCAGCGATATTTTGCCTGATACGATTCTTAGCTTGGCCTTGCATTCAAAGTTATCCTCATAAAATTTGAAGAGAAATATTAACTTTGAAAAGAAGGAGAAAAGCTGTGTTTGAACTGACACTTCAAACACAGCACATAAGTTATGAAAACT
>JABSQK010000026.1 GCA_013215875.1 Lentisphaeria bacterium | reverse complement strand
TCCTGATGGATCACTTTATTAACGAGTCCGGCCCAGGAACTGTCTTTTG
Organism: Lentisphaeria bacterium; assembly: GCA_013215875.1. Lineage (GTDB taxonomy): Bacteria > Verrucomicrobiota > Lentisphaeria > JABSQK01 > JABSQK01 > JABSQK01. Next base: position 8,968 of record JABSQK010000026.1, on the reverse strand, counting down.
CCAGGCTGGCTAATTCCTTACGATAGAGAACGAGTTCTTCTTCGCTTAATTCAAGCGTGCGATTGTAGGGTGCTTTTTTTTGGGTCATTTCGGGGCGTGCTAGTTACAGGGTTATTCCTCATCCGCTTCGGCTTCGGCCTTCGGTTCTGTCTTAGCTGCATTTGCATCGGCAACAGGGGAAATTTTTATCAAATAAATCTTATACTTTTTATCCCAGTCGATTATTTGAAGATTGGCAATTTTCTTATACTGCAAATATAGTGCTTCGGGCATCAGGTAAATCCCGGCGGGTAATGCTTTGGCTTTTTGTCCTGCACTTGCCCTCTTCAGTATTGCTAAATCTTTCGCTTCATCTTCACTTTTTTTCACAGAATCGAGCATTTTATTTGCTTCGGTTTTTGTTTGGCGTTTTTCAGACTCTCTATAAAAATGGAATGCAGCTAAATTTCCAGATAATGTGGCTTTCTCAGAAAGAATAAATCCGGGTGCAGCGAGCTGATTCTTTTTCAGCAAAGCGATTCCAGCCAGGAGTTCTTTTTCTTTTGATTTATCGAATGAGAGCCGGGCAGCTTTTCCAAAGAATTTCGATTTCATTTTCTTTTTTGCGGTTTTAGCTTTGGCTTCGTCGACAGAATCCATTATTAATCCAGCAACTGGCCGTTCAATCTGTTTTTTAAGTGCTTTTGTTTCAGCATCTTTTTTAAGTTCTCTCCTGACGGTTTTTGGCGCAGGCATTTTAGCAGGCTTTTTAGCAACGGGGTCTGCTTTCATCTTGTCTTTTAATTTGCCCGCAGAGGGCGCTGGCAGTTTACTTTTTTCTGTTTTGGCTATGGCGCGATTGGCCTTTTTCATATCAGCAAGCTTTTCATGCTGCTGGACCATTTTTCGCTTTTTTCGATTCTCGCCACTTTCATTTTTAGTATCGGCTTTTGCACCTTTTCCGGCTCCTGCTCCCTTTTCAGCTACAGGTTCTTCTTCCATTTCAGCATCTTCATCTGCGAGTAAATTATCAACAAGATCTGCTTCTTCCATGACTTCTTCTGGAGCAATTACCGGGCTATTTGGTGCAGTGGCTTCCTTTTCAGTTCCCAATCCTTCTTGTGACTTTTTTTCTGTTATTTCCCGTGAATCTCTACGTGAATTCACCTGAATCGATTTGGCCTTTTTAGTAAGTGATGATTTTTCAGCAGCCATATCGCTTGAGATTTTAGTCATTTCCATGGCAGGTTTCATCTTATTGTGATTCAATACACCGATAAGAGCGACGATCACGAAACAGGCTGCGACACTCCACCACATGGTCCGCGGCATTTGAATGGGTTCACCGGCTTCCGAGTTATCGGCTTCGGCAGGCGTATCCGCTTCGGCTTCAGCGAAAATTGCTTCAAGACGATCGGCCGACAATTCGCGGGGTGCTTCTCCATCCACAGTAAAGATCTCAGACAATTGCTCGAGGTCCTGCTTGAGCTCATCATGCAGGGCTTTGAGTTCTGCATCTTCGGAGAGCTGTGTTTCCAATTCGGAGCGCTCGTCTTCGGGCAGTTCGCCATGTAAATACTCTATGAGTTTTTCGTCCATTAGTTTGTCAGACTTTTTAGGTCTGTCCTTAATTTTTTCAGCGCAGAGTGCAGAATAAAACCAACATTTGTCGATGTTATTCCCATAATCTCAGCGATTTCTTTATAACTCTTGTCTTCCATAACCTTCAGTGTAATGATCTGTTGCTCACGCTCCGGCAATGTGCCTAAGAGCTTTACCGCGGCCTCGCTGGCATCTTTAATTTCCAGCGATTTATCCGGGGCCGCCTGTTTATCTTCTATGCGTTCAGCGAATTCCGGTTCGAGCTCTGATACACGTTTAAATTTACGTAAGTGATCCATCGCATTATTATGAGTCACACGATATAACCAGGCTCGCACATTGGCTATATCTTTTTTTTCCTTTACTTGTTTCAGATATTTGATATAGGCATCCTGCACCACATCCTGTGCCGTATCCTGATTTTTTACCAAGCCATATGCATAATGAAGCAATTCGCCCTGGTGTAAATCAATCAATTCTTTTATATCTGTACTCACCATCAAGCCTATTTAAGACCCGATACATATCTGACGATTGCAGCGGGTGTTTATTAGTGGAATCTTAACTTTGCAATAAAGAATTTCAATTCGTTTGTGGAGATGATTTTACAGCATCCACCTTAGAAACGATTTTTTTCTCTGCCTGTATCATGTAGGGATACATGCGGTAACGGCCACCCATTTTTCGTAGCAATGGCTCCCCCGTTTTCTTACCTATATATATAGATTTGTATTTATTGTTTGCACGAAATGCCAGGATTAGAGTGATATGTTCTTCTTTGGCTAAATATGTTTGGAGCTGGGACCAAAAGATAGTTGCTAGCGTATTCATTTCCTGGTCTTCGGTTCCTTCATAATCTATAGAGTGAAGTAATACCATGAAATATTTTAGCTTTATACCCTCAACATCTTCTTCTTTTTCGTACACATATAGGTGTGTGGTGGGTTTTAGCTCTAGATGACTCGATAATGGATGCTCAGTCATTGAGGATCTGATTAATTTTTGGTCTATTTCGAAAAATTCATAAAAGCCTGGGCTAGTTTTGTCCCCCATTTCGGCCAACATGTCCTGTTTTACATATTTTGTAAGCCTCTTATAAAACAAACCTGCTGTAAGAAAGAGGAAAATAGAAATAAATATAGCAATTTTTTTCATTATAGTACTATAGCACGATAGCAACTATTGTAAATAGCCTGAATTTAATGAATAATCAAAGAATTATAATTAAATAATGACTATTTTTTCAATAAGTAGACATTTCTATGTGCATAAATTAATATTTTATTAAAAATAGGTCTAGATGTGGCTATTTTTTACACAACAGTCACCCATTGCCCATAAAACTATATATTATTGATCACTATTTACATAAAATAATAAATATCATTGACAAATTTACACAAAAAACCATATTAACTGCTTCAATTTGAGATTTAACTATTGATACGGAGTAAATAATGAGCAATAAAACGATGAGTGGCGCCCAGGCTTTGATCGAATCTTTGCAAAGACAAGGAGTTGAGTACATATTTGGCTATCCTGGCGGAGCGAACATGCCAATACTTGATGCCCTTTTGGATTCTCCTATAGAACTTGTACTTGTTCGTCACGAACAAGGTGCAACACATATGGCTGATGGCTATGCACGTGCCACTGGACGTGCTGGTGTTGTGCTGGTAACTTCTGGTCCTGGTGCAACAAATACAATTACCGGAATAATGACCGCCCAAATGGATTCTGTGCCCATAGTCGTTATCTGCGCGCAAACGATTACTGCAAACCTTGGGCTTGATGCATTCCAGGAAGCTGATGTATCTGGAATATCATTTCCAATAGTGAAACATTCATACCTTATAAAGGATGCCAACGATATACCGCGTATTGTTCAGGAATCGTTCTACCTTTCTGAAACAGGTCGCCCAGGTCCTGTACTGATAGATATTCCAAAAGACATATCGGTTACCGACATGGTGCCAAATTTTGAGGAAGAGATGGATTTACCTGGTTACACGATTCCGCACCAGGGAAATAGTGCCGATATCAGCAAAGCGGCAGAAGCTTTAAGTAAAGCAAAGAAACCGCTCATACTAGCTGGCCATGGAATATTGATTTCCGGTGCAGAAAAAGAGATTAAATTTCTTGCGGAAAAATTGCAGATACCTGTTGTCTCTACACTGCTTGGCAAAGGTGGATTTGATGAATTCCATGATCTTAGTCTTGGCATGCTTGGTATGCACGGAACTGCCTATGCGAACTTTGCGGTGAACGATTGTGATTTAATCATGTCTGTTGGCTCGCGTTGGGACGATCGTATACTGGGTGATCCTGATGTTTTCTGTGAAGGTGCATTTAAGATACATGTGGATATTGACCTTGCTGAAAAAGACAAGATGATTCGCCCGGATATCTTTTTACACGGCGATGCAAAAGCCATACTCGAAGAGCTTAATACCCAACTGACAGCTGGCGATACAGATAAGTGGGTCAAACAATGCCATGCCTGGCGCAAGAAGTACCCATTGAAATACAGCAAGCAGGGCGGGCTGAAATCCGGCCATGTGCTCGATGTGCTCAATGACCTTATACAAGGCGATGCGATAATCACAACCGATGTGGGCCAGCACCAGATGTGGGCGGCGCAATATCTGCTTTGCAAAAATAGCAATGCCTTCCTATCGTCAGGTGGTGCGGGCACAATGGGCTATGGGTTTCCCGCAGCTATTGGTGCACAACTGGCTTGTCCAGATAAGACTGTCATCTCCGTTGTTGGCGATGGCGGCTTTCAAATGACCATGTGCGAAATGTCGACTGCAATGTTGCAAAAAACGCCGATCAAGATTCTGATTCTTGATAATAAATATTTAGGTATGGTTCGCCAGTGGCAGGACCTTTTCTTCGATGGCCGTTATTCTGGCGTGGATTTTGAAGGCAGCCCGGACTTTGTTAAGTTTGCCCAGTGTTATGGTGCAAAAGGTTTCCGCATACGCCGTAAAGGTGATGTGGAACGTGTACTTAAAGAAGCTCTGGCATGGAATGAAACACCCTGTGTAATCTGGGCCGAAGTTGAACTGGAAGAAAATGTATTCCCAATGATTCCATCCGGACAAAGTTACGATAGCATGATCCTTGAGCGACCAAAAGAAGCCATGGCACCACCCCCGGGGAGCACCTAGAATGAATAAATCAGACCAACATAACATTAGTTTACTGGTTAATAATAAGCCCGGTGTACTCATACGTATCGCCTTGGTTTTTGCCAGGCGCGGGTATAATATCGACAGTTGTGTGGTATCGCCAGCGAATGATAAAAAGTATTCTCGTATGACGATTACTGCATCAGGTGATATAAAAACTCTCGACCAAATCATCAAGCAATTGAATAAGGTAATCGATGTTATCCATGCGATGGACCATACAGGTGAAGTTGTTGTTGAGCGGGAATTGGCATTGATTAAACTAAATGCTGACAAGAAAAACCGCACTGAAATCCTGCAAATTTCGGATCACTTCAAATGCAACAGTATTGACTTGAGTTCATCTACAATTACTCTCGAATGCACAGGTAATACGGATAAGCTGGATGCCTTATTGGAAATACTTGAACCTTACGGAATTCTTGAAATGGTCCGTACGGGTAAGATTCTTATGGCGCGTGGTCGTTCAGAGACCTAGATCTAATATCTAGTCTGTTAGGATTCTCATTTCGTAAATAACCTCCTTTGCTACAAAAAGCCCGAATTATGATTAAGAATGCAGGATCATCCATACAATTAAATTGAAGATAATTCAATTTTTTTGAATCAAAAAAGTGATTGAGCGCATCTAAACTTCTGAGTGGTATTTATAAGTGGAGTTGGAAATGTCTAGATTATCATTTGAGGAATTTATTTCAGGACTATCGAGTGTTCAGGAAAAGTCCAGGTCACTCTATATCCACTGGGCATCGAAGTTCATTAACTACAGTCACCATGATTTATCCAAGATGACCACGGAAACAGAAACCGCTTTCATAAATGAACAACGAAAAAACAGTGTGCCGGAATGGCAATTGAGGCAAGCAGGTCATGCAATTCATTTATATATACGTGTCTATGTACCTTTGGTCATTGGTGTCGCACTTGACCGGTCATTTTCGAATTGGAATGATGTTTTTGATAAAGGAATGGACGATTTTTCCTACACTACAGATACAACGTATATCCACTGGATAAAGCATTTTAACAATCCGCATTTTTAAAATGGGATTGTTAGTTCATCCTCCCTCCCTGCAACTACTGCCTTAAATCATACGCTTTAATACGCGGACTTTTTCCTGTCAGTTGATCCTTGGTATTCTGAACCAGATATAATATACCCTTAGAAATAACGGGTGAGCACCAGGTCTCATTGGCTGTAAACAAGCGTTTTTTTGAGAGGATCTTATAGCCGGTCTCATTCATTTCGAGCCAAAGCAAATGGCCTTGTTCAGACAAGCACAGGAATTTGCCATCTGCTTTTATTATGGAGCCGAGATTGAATCCTATGGGTTTCTCTTTTTCGCTATTCTGGAGTTTTTCGTTCCAGCTAAGCTTCTCTGCCCAGGCAGCTTTACCCGTCTTTATATTTATACATACCAGGGTCGATCTACTGGAATACCTGCCACTTATCCCATACATATAATTCCCGACCTGCACGGGTGTCATCCAATGGCAATTTAATTTATCAGTTGTCCACAAAACCTTATAACTGAAATCTTTTTGAATCTCCAGCAATGTACCCCCGGTTTGATATGCAGCAGAGATAAATACTTTATTGCCAAACGCGATGGGTGTAGAGGCATTTACTGATTCAAGCTTCTTGCTCCTCCATGGGTATTCAAAATCTATCTTGGCAGTCTTCGGGTTTATACACATGAGCCCTCCCACAGGTGGTTTTGTTTTACCACCTGCAAATACCAGGAGGCGACGTTGACCATGTAAAGTTACTGCAATAGGAGACGCATAACTTGCCCGCCATTTATTACCCGTTTTCCATAGCTCTTTGCCCGTTTTCTTATTAAAAGCAACAACACAGGGGCCAGCAGGCGCACCGACATTGACGATTAATAAATCACCCTCAACTAAAGGCGTAGAGGCTATTCCAAAGAAAGCCTGAGGTACTTTATATAATTTATTGGTATTTATGGACCAAACTTTCTTGCCATCTTTCAGATTTAAACAGAGCAGTTTCCCTGCTACACCATGCATATAAACCAGGTCGCCATCAATTACAGCGGATCCACGCGGGCCATTTCCATAGCCAAACTGATCCTTATATTCAGAGGTATAAGAATATCTCCAAATCGTTTTACCATTTAGTGCATTGAGGCATTCGATATGAACTTTTTTCTTAATCGCATGTGCATAGATTAATTTATCGCCTTTAATGACTGGCGCTGTATAGCTATCGCCTTTTTCAAACTCCCACACTAGTTTGATATTTGATAGATTTTTTAAAAGGTTTGTTTCGTTTGATACCGGTTGTCTACCATTGCCCAGAAAGTCTGTGAGGTCTTCAGTTTTGGCATTTTTAGAAATTGGCTTTGGGTCCGCATGATGTTTCAATTGGGCATCTGCTAACAGTGGCACTATTAGCAGCGTATATAAAATAATATTTTTAATTTTCACAATGTACTCTATCTCCTAAGACAGTATGCTCTCAACGTCTAAAAATTCGGTCGGTCTATAAGTAGAATTATACTTGATAAAAAACTGAGTTTCATTAGGTTGTCAAAACCAATAAAAATCTAAACTATGTGGGATACAATGAAAACTATAAACTTATTTTTAATACTAACAATAATTTTGGGTGCTGCACCAACCCCTCTAAAGCAAGAATTAAAAGAAGATACTGAAGTCACCATCGAATGTGACCGGACGACTAAAAAAGAAAAAGTATTTTTAAAAACGACAAAGGAAGCGCCTAAATCCAAGGACAGACGGACTGGCTTTCACTATAAGCTTTACATACCCAAAGGTTATCATAAAAGCAAAAGCTCCAGATTTCCTGTGATGTTTATCGCGTCTCCGGGTGGTAATGCCAACATGCATACCTTCAAGCAGCGCTTGAAAGAAGACCGTTGGGTTGTGGTGATGCTTGTTGAATCTAAGAATGGCAACCCGGATTGGTTTAATAACTTCATTGCTGCGCATGATGATGTTATGAAACGCTGCAAAATAGCAAAAAACGGAAAATTTGCCACGGGCATGTCTGGCGGTTCGCGCTGTGCCAGCACCTATCCGATGCACAGAGATGGGTTTCAGGCTGTTATTTTACAGGCGGCTGGTTTTTTCTACGGCGTATATGATAGCTACAGACCTGGAGTGAAGGTGGCAATTTCAGTGGGAGATAGCGATTTTAATAAATACGAAGCTCAATCTGTGAGGCGTTACTTAAGTAAAAAGTGTGATTATAGCACGAATTATTTTAAGGGCGGACACAGCTGGGCACCTACAGCTGTATTAAATCAAATGGCAGACTGGATGGAATATATGATTTTTGTTCGAAAGGATCCAAGACCACCTAAAGCAAAAGCCACAAAAGGTTTATTTCAGTGGTATTACAGCAATCAACTCAGAAAAATTAAAAATGCATCTGATGATAAGATTAAGTATCATTTAATTCGACATACATTATCGGCTGTAAAAAACGGGAAGCTGGATAGCAATCCGGTAATTAAAAAGGACTGTACAAATTTACGAGAAATTTTTACAAAACTGCTAACTAATGCAGATATTCAAAAAGAAAAACAAGCTATGGCTCACTATAAGAAAGTTAAGTTGCTTGATCTTGCCTACCGGAAAAAAGTCCGCAAGGGGAAAAAAAATAAAAAGACACAAGGCTCGTCTATAAAGAGGCTTATCACAGGCATGGAGGCGTTCACAGCTAAATTTGAAGGACTCACTTTGCTAAGCGGGTACAATATGATTTAGACAGCTTGTTGATCGAGCAAAAAGTTCTTAGCAAAGCAAAATAATCCATTGCAGCTATTTTCAAATAAATACAGTGGCCTTTAGAATCTATTCGGGGACAATCTCGAGCAATTTTTTTATGATATCGTCTTCAGTTGTTCCCTCTGCATCGGCATGAAAGTTCGTTGAGATGCGATGGCGCAATACAGGGCGGGCAAGTGCTTGTACATCTTCGATAGCGACATTGAGTCGTCCTTGCAGAAGTGCTCTGGCTTTCCCTGCTAATATCAATGCCTGCGATGCTCTACTGCCAGCACCCCATTTTAACATATCCTGAGTGATCTGTGGCGAACTATCCAAACGGCGCGTACTGGAAACCCGGCGCACTGCATACGAGATTACATTTTTAGGCACAGGAATCTGTCTGACTAAATTTTGAATGGCGATAATTTTTTCGG
>JABSQK010000259.1 GCA_013215875.1 Lentisphaeria bacterium | reverse complement strand
TATTGAAGAGACAATTAAAACCATAAATGCATATGGTGCATTTGTATTAAACACAATTCCAAGGCTGTAGGGTGCAAGCCCAGGAATAATACCAAAGCTGAAATAAAGCACCAGGTAGAGATGATTCTTTTCGGGGCTAGCGTAGTTCATTATTGCGATAAGCGAAAAGGGGTAAATAAACATACTAAGCGTCGAAATAAGAAGGGGGATGATAATTAGATGATCGGGTAATATTTGCATAAGAATCACAGATAATAAAACTGTAAAGACTGATAGTGCAACAACTCTGAGTGCGCCAATCCGGTTTGAAATGTATCCGAACAATAAAGAAAAGGGGATAATTATCCACGGCCGAAGGGCAACCAAATGAGCGACTGATTCTTCTGAAAACGCTAGCTGTTTTTTTGCATAAAATAGTAAGTTTGTAGGAATTGTAACAAGTGTTAAAGCAAGCAGCAATGCAACTAGAATATATCTGAAATTTTTATCCGTCTTCAGTAACTCACTATATTCTTTGCAGTATTCAGTAAGGCTTTTCTTTTGCTCGTCTACGTTGGGTTGTTTATATTCCTTAAGAAAGAGGATCATTATTGAATATACCATTCCACCCAAAACAAATATAAAGGTGCCTACTGCATAGTTTTTTGGAAATGGCAAGGTGCTTCCTTTGCTTATCAACCATGCTGCAGTACCTGCGGCAAATACGGTAACAACTTGCGATATCCCACTACTAAGACCCGTAACCTTTGCGCGCTCTTTTTTTGAAAATATGCGAGCAAATAAATCCCAACAGGGCAGTATGGTTATGCCCTGAAAGAATGCATAGAGCACAATGCTCAAGGTAAAACATGTTAAATGCACTTTTGGGTCTGATGAATTAAATAGCGCCACTGCCAATATGGCCATGGGCAGATACATGAAAATAATTGATATGGAATAAACCACTTTGCGAGGGCTATGCTTTTTCAGAAAATAACCAACAAAAAATGGTGGGATAAAACAAATGGTAAAATTTGCTGCTGCGGGAAGATTGGCAAGCCAAGCTGGTGCACCAAGACGTTCGGCAAGATTGGCCAATAAAATCGTTGGTTCACAAAAAACGATCGTAAAAGCCGAAAAACACGCGATAAAAATATAAATTAATTTATTTCTCTGCGCATATTTTTCTACAAATTCGTCTTCTTCAGTTTTCATCTGGCCTGTCTACGAGCTTTCAATTTTTGTTGCAACAATATCAAACTCAGGTGATCTGTCAATTAGGGAGCTAAATTATGAACACAGCAAATTGCAACTTTTAGGAAATCTAACTTCATTCTATTGGCTTATGAATTAAACAGGCTATCATGATAATCTAATTTACGGAAAGGATTTACTATGAAATATGCAAGAATTCCAGGTGTGGATAAAGAAGTTTCTCTCATCGTACAAGGCACAATGGGCGGCAATGCCGAAATTTTTGACCAGGCCTATGAAGTGGGTATACGGGCATTGGATACGGCAAAAGTTTATGGAAATGAAAAAATAATTGGTGATTGGCTCCAGGCAAGTGGTGTCCGTGAAGACTTTGTTGTTCTCACGAAAGGCGCACATCCTGATAATGAAGGAAACCGACGCTGTAATCCGACTGGTATAACAGAAGACCTGGACCAAAGCCTGGAAAAACTGCAAACCAATTATATCGACTTGTTTGGCTTACACAGGGATAATGAAGAGGTCCCTGTTAGTGAGATAATCGATTGTTTGCATGGGCTTTGTGAATCTGGACTCATTCATGCCTATGGTGTATCAAACTGGTCTTGCGCTCGCATTCAGGAAGCAAACGATTACGCCAAAGCAAACGGTAAAACGCCATTTGCATTTAGCAGTCCCAATTATTCTCTAGCAGAGCAATATGAAGTACCCTGGGCAGACTGCACAACAATTAGCGGACCTGCTTACAAAGAAGAACGTGCCTGGTACCAGGAAACTCAACTGCCTCTTTTTACATGGTCGAGCATGGCAAGTGGTTTTCTTGCCGGCTTATTTCCAGAAGACATGTTTGCTAACGATCCCGATTCCATTCCAGATGTACCAAAACGCTGCTATTGTGGACCCTCAAATTATCAACGGCTGGCACGTGCTCAGGAACTCGCTGATAAAAAAGGCGTCGCCCTGCCAACAATTGCTCTGGCATTTATTTTTTCGCAACCACTCAATATCTTTTCACTCGTGGCCGCACAAAACAAAAGTGAAATGCTGGCAAATATTGAAACGTTGGATCTGGTGTTGACGCAGGAAGAGCTCGACTGGTTGGATCTGAAATCGTAGTTTATAGTTTATTCCAATGCAGCGAGATGTAAGGTGTAAATAGCTCAAAGAGCTTAAGCGAAACCGTTCTAAGCAATGTAAGTAATTTTAATGCAACTAACGAATCATCTGACTTTTATGACAACTGGATTACTTAAGGTCTCATGTTGAATGATCTTGTTCCCATGCCAGCGCACTGCATATATTTTCAATCTATTGCCAGAACTGTCAAGCACATCTTTAAGTGTCTGTCCCATAAATCGAATGCGGCTTAAATTCATACGCAGTGTCACACTGCTGCGTGGCGTTTGCCCACCTCTCATTTTATAAACAATATTGAGGGGCAATACGAGTAATCCAAAATTCTTTGGCGATTGCGCTCTAAATAAAACATCTAAATCAATCTCTATGTTCTGCGATTTGGAATATACACGCGGTTTTTTTTCTGGAATTAATACTGCAGGCATATATTTAAATTCATTCTCCCAACAGCCAAATTTTTTGAGTCGTTTATATTCTTTCGCTTTTAAAGGGAATCCC
>JABSQK010000258.1 GCA_013215875.1 Lentisphaeria bacterium | reverse complement strand
GCGACCTTGAGCAAGTCATTAATGAAACCATACCCACTCTGCAAAAAATAAAAGAAACAGGTAAAGTTCGCTTTGTCGGTATAACAGGTTTACCTCTGGCAGTTTTTAGAAAAGTTATCGACCGTGTTCCTGCCGGAAGCATCGATAGTATACTCAGCTATTGCCATTACAGTTTGAATGACAGCAGCCTCGAATCGTACTTCGATTATTTTGAGGAACGTGGCATCGGTATTATAAATGCATCACCAACCGGTATGGGTTTATTGGTCGATAGAGCTGCACCAGAGTGGCACCCGGCACCAGAGGAAATAATTGATACATGCAAAAAAGCCGTCGCCCACTGTAAATCGAAAGGGCAGGATATTGTCGAATTGGCGATGCAATATGCGGTAGCGGAAACACGCATTACAACAACCCTTACAAGTACCGCAAACCCGGAAAATATAATTAAGAATATTAACTATATCGAAAAGCCGATGGACACTGAATTACTGGCTGAAGTTCTCGAAATTTTAGAGCCCATCCACAATCTAAGCTGGCCATCCGGACTAGCAGAAAATTCCTGAATTATTTTTTAAGCTTCAAGATATCAACATCGTCAATGTGAATTTTTATTTCGTCGGAGTTACCGCGTAATTCCGGTGCATACATGGCATATGCCTTGGTTGGCAACGCACTAAACTTTCCTGGTATCTCTGCCCGCATACGATAGGAGATGGAATGTTTACCGCGCGGCAAAACACGGCAGAAAAATGCCACCCGGTCATCGCGTAATTCCATGTAGGCACTGAAACCATTGCGCGTATAGCCACTGCGGACCTTGTAGGGTTCGCAGCCCGCCGCTTTCATATCCTCAAAAATCACATACTCATAGTCATTTTTGCTTTCAATGGATAATTCGATTTCAAGAAGATCGCCGCTCTTTACATGATCAAGATTCTTAATCGGAATGCGTTTATACTTTTCCACTTTCTGTTTTACCGCTTGGCCGCGAGTACCAGATGAATGTATGTCTTTATCGACTCGCTCAAGTTTGAAATATTTGCGCTGCACCTTTATTTCCAGTCCGGCTTTTGTAATATGATCTTCCAAACTGAAATAGCTGAAATAGGCATTGTAGTATAGCGGACCGGTTCCTGTTTTGCGGAATTCAATTTTGTGTTTACCCGTGCTGATTTCTCCCGCTTTTAAGATGAGCTTATTATCGAAACTAAATATATTCTTGGAATTTATTTTTACTGTTTTAAGCTTTTTGCCATCGACGAAAATGTCGAGCGACATATCCGGCTTATCCTCTTTGGCTGCCCGCATATAGTCAGCAATCGCTTCGATACAGATTGCCGTATCACGCGTCGATTTCCAATAGGTCGCATTCTTGCGATTGTTAATCAGGTACTTGACCATCCAGGCTGCAGTATCGCTTTTGGGTTTTACCCTGGCCAGCAATTTGAGATAGTAGGCATGTGCTTCATACTCGCTTCCGTACCAGTACCACCAGTAGTTCTGATTGCCCAGTTCCAGATAAGCAGTTTGGTTTTCCGGATCTTTTTTCAGAAACTGCTCGATATTGCGAATGAGCATATCGCGCTTTTTCATGTCCTTTATGCGATGACAGGCAATGCCAAACATTGCTTTTGCATAGACAGAGAGCTTATTGCGGTCGCGGAACAGGAAGCTCAGCATGCCTTTGTTATTTACGTTTGCATCGACCAGTACCATATATACAAAGGCATCCATATTGTCAGCATACGTTTTCGAATGTTTGCGATGAATCTTTTTGCTATAGCGTTTTAATTTTGCCAGTTCCTTATTTTGGTAGCTGCGCAACCAGTTGATTCCACGATCGATACTATTCTGTGGAATAGTGGCTCCGTATTCTTTTGCCATTTGCAATCCATGCACGACATAAGCAGTAGTATGAGCATATGAACGTTCGCCATAGCCACTAAACCAGCCCCAACCGCCATCACTTAATTGCATATTCATCAAACGGATAACGCTCACTTTTATCATGTCTTCGACAATTGCTTTGCTAAATACCGGGTTGTTCGACCAGATGGCATCACCATTTTTCTTATAGCCAACAATGCGCCGGCCCTGCTTTTTCCATTGCGCCATTCGTTCTTTATCGTCGCCGATTTCCTGGGCATTGAGATTGCTTTGCTTGAGCATAATATCGTCGAGATCCAAGTTCATATCAGTGAGGATCTTTTGAGTCATTACAGTTGGCAGGAAGCGACTCAGTGTTTGTTCGGTGCAGCCATAAGGATAAGCAACGAGGTAGGGCAGGGCATCGACCATAGCGCCTGCCAGTGTAGGTGAATAGCGAATCTCCAGTACGGAATCATCCGGGCGGCGATCTTTTGGTACATCGATGGTAAATACAGAGCTTTTGTCCGTGCTGCGTAAATGTCCGCTGTATGAAACAGTCTTAAGCATGCCATGTACCTTGGCGGGAAAGTTCATTTCCATGGCATCGGATTCTTCATCGGTCAACGCCTTCATAAGAACCAGAGCAGTACCCTCTTTTGTTACTTTCACGCGCCAGTCGATGCGCTTTTCCCCATGAGCCTCGATGGTCACCGTTTGCACCAGATTGTTATTTAATGATTTTAATACATCATTTATTTCCAAAACAACTTTCACTTTTTTAGCTGTTGCTAGGTAATTATGCACATTGGCAGAAAGCACCACTTCATCTTTTTGCACAAAGAAGCGCGGCGCCTGCAAGCGCAGTAAAAGGTTTTTTGTGGTGATGATTTCCGTCGATCCTTCACCCACACGCATACCCTTGCCCATAGTCCAGAGTTTTACCTTCCAGGTCGTGAGATTTTCCGGCATATCAAAGGACAGTTCTGCTTCTCCTTTTTTATTGGTAATGATTGCGCCATTCCAATAGGCAGTATCTGCAAAGTTTTTGCGCACTGTCGCCTCAACAAACTTGTCTGCTACCCCGCCGGCTTCGTCATCATCGCCGAATCCACCTTCATTAGCTTCGCTTTCCTCCATCTCCATTTTATCAGCATCTTTGCTAGCGAAATCTGATTTTGCTACTGATGCTTTTGCTGACCTTTGTCGCATCACCTTACCTTTGTTTTTCTTTAATTCATAATTGGCTCCGAGTTCTTTTTGGACAGGTTGTAAAGTATTGCCAAATACCCCGATGAAGGCCAATTTCTTTTCATGTTTTTTAAGCAGGTTATTAAATCTTTTTTGCAAGCTGTGCATATGCCGTGGATAATGATGGCGCCGCCATTTCCAAAAGTATTCTTTAATGTCTTTTATATTTGTTCCGCCGGAAATATACTCGACAGATTTGTCATATACACTCAGCACTGTGGAGCCTATAAATGGTTCGCCATTAAAATCAGTTACTTTGATTTTTAAGCTTGCCTTTTCACCCGGTTTATATTTTTCTTTTGATGGAATGACTTTTACATTGAGGACTCGTTTTTCGGGAGGCACAATAATCTCCTTCATCGCGTGATGATACTTTCCTCTATAGACAGTAAATGCCTCGACAAAAAAGTTGGGCATGTCTTTTTTTGTTATGGGAATTTCGACGATATGTGATTTACCTTTCATGCGCACAATTTGCGGTTTCTTGTAGGTCCCATTAACCGGACGCGTAAAGAGATAAACCGTCGAACCGGTAAAGTCAGTATTGATCATGAGTTTTACGGTTTCGCCAGGCTGGTAATCCATTTTATCCGGTACAAGCTCCAGTTTGTTGAAATGGAAGCGTTCCCCGGTAAATCCTTTTCCTTGAACGACACAAAAATATGCACCCTCTATTTTATGC
>JABSQK010000257.1 GCA_013215875.1 Lentisphaeria bacterium | reverse complement strand
TACATGGCAAGTACTTTCCATGTTTGATGATGGCGCACATTGGTGCCATCCTGGTGCCAATTCTGACTGGCGTCCTCGGGGCCACGCTTGTGCCAATGGCGATGCTGGTTCATGGTATAATCCGCTCCGAGGATGCTGGCCAAGGCTCCCTTGACCATAGGGTGATCGTATATCTCGTTAAGTTCCGGGACAGCTTCAAGAATACCGTTTCCCGGATTGCTTTCCAAAGCGTTCAGTTTATTGCAAACTTCCTGGTGAATGGGCGTCGCATAGTCCGGTTTGAGAAGGTAGTAGCCGTTGACGATAAAACTCAGGAGCTCATCATCGTTGAGCAGGGCTGGTTCACTCATTGATAGGCACCATTTTTTCGAGAATGAATTCGAAGCCGATCAGATCGATTTCACGATCCTCGAAGGGGGCGTTCTGCTGTGGAAAATGGATGACCTTCCAGCCGTCAAGCATCGCTTCGTGAACTGTCTGATAGGGGCAGGAGCTGCCAGGATCGATGCCCCCGCTGGTGTAATCGATTTTAGCCGGATGTAAGGCAGAACCGATTACGGGTAACTGGATATTTGGCCCGGAAGCATGGAGATAGAGTAAAGCCTGCCGCAGGGAGCTATTATTCAAGCGTTCCAGCTCATCCAGATTTTCCGAACTAACGCTTCCCCTGGCTCTTGCCGATTTAATCCATTCCTGAACGGTTTCATTTTTCACAAGGCACCATTATTATTGCTATGAGTATCCGTAGTGGCCAGGCCATTCATTTACTACCAATATATGCGGAGGCCACCGACGCCCTCATCCGTTTCCAATCCGATCTCCGTATCTGAAAAAGCACGCCATTCTGAGTGCCCATCAAGGTAACAGGTGTTCTGTCCCGCTGGGGGTACGGAGTTAAGCATGCCACCCGAATTGGCGGTGTCATGATTTGATCTATGAGAGAGATAGCCAGGCGCTTCCAGGTTAAAGTCTGTAACCAAAGGGACGACTTCTGGCGATAGCCCCCTGGGACCCTCTATCCCAAAATATGGAGACATATCGTTGTACCAGGTACCTGTATAAGGGAATCGTACTAAGAAGCCAGCCAAGACCATGTAGCTCGTATGAAAACCATTAGCATCGCCACCTATTAATAAGTTGTAAGTCGACGTACCATTGTATTTAATCCCCGATGCGCAGTTTGTTGCTGCTATGTCGCCGCCAAGATAGACATCAAAAAAATCGGTCTTGTAATTGAAGTAGCGAAACGCTGTACCAATTTCCGCATCGGTATATTTCCAATCTGGATTGTCTATGTCGGTGTTGTTGATAACCATAAAATTACTCGGCCAAGCACCGGTAAATGGGGCAAATTTCTCATTATAGTCATTCGCATAGAAAAGAAGTCCTATCCCGTACTGACGTTCGGTCCCCATACAAACAGCACGGCGAGCCTTTTCTTTCGCCTTGCTCAAAACGGGCAGTAACATCGCTGCTAGAATAGCGATGATGGCAATAACCACTAATAATTCAATGAGGGTAAATCGTTTTAGTAGTTTCATTTTTTTTGATGCAACTTCATTAACTGAAATTTCCCATGAGATTCCTATTAAAAACCGTCACTTTAGTTATAGCACTTCCATCTATGTAACGCAAGTTTTTTATATACTATATATATACTATATAGTAATCCTAGTCATTTTCAAGTCAAATGTTGTTTTCTGCTGTATTAGAAGACATATAGGTTATTATCCATTCGGAAAGTTGTTTACGAGACACGCAAAAAAACGCCAGTGAGTTGAGGGCTTGCCAAATGTAGTGCCCGGAAAGTTGCAGGTGGCTTGCGCCAAGGAATAGCCGGAGCTGAGCTTTTCACCCGCACCCGGTTTTATTGTGTCCTTGCTAACGTGTTGGTTTTTGCACACTGACATCCATCAAGATTATTGCGCTTATTTCTCTTACTCCTGGGACAATCTTTGCTAACGGTCGACGGTTTTCGATTGTGCCGATATAAGAATCTACCACTCGCCCTTTCCGCCAAATTTCTCTTCTACGTTCTTGCTGAACAGGGCACTTGCGGCCTTGATGCCCTCGAGAATTTCCGGCTTTGTTTTTCCGGTATTTCCTCGGGCGGCAGGTATGACGGACGTATTTTCGTTGGAATCCATAAAACGGGAGGCCTCCAATAGTCCTTCTTCGTCCTCTTCGGGAATCGCTATAAAACCATGCTTGTCCGCGTGAATCAGTTGACCCGGTTTTACTTTTCGACCAAAAACTTCAACGTCACAGTTCCATTCCACGGGCGTACTAAAGGCATGCCCGACGCAGAGTCTGCGGGCCAGCGCTTTGAAGCCGGCATTGGCCATCTCATCCACGTCGCGAATGCCGCCGTCGATAATGGTCCCGACACAACCCAGGGCCTGGTGAATATTGCTGTTGACCTCGCCCCAAAAGGCTCCGACCACCCGTGGTTTGTCGAGGTCCTGAACCACGACGATGACAGGGCCCTGCACGGAAGCGACGTAGGCCCGATATTCCGACCACGCATTCGGATTGTTTTTTGGATGATCCGGATTCGACGGTTCAATCTTGACCGTTACCGCGTATCCGACCATGGGACCCATCTGGGGCATGAAATCACAGGTCTCTTCCAGGTTGATGCCGTCCTTAGCAATAGAGTGTTTGGTAATCTGCTCCCAGCCATTGTAGATAGTTGGGGTGTTCCAGCGTTTTAATTCCAGCATCTCGGAATGGTTCATATCTAGGTACCTCTAAAGATTCATCACAAAGTAGCTCCGGTAGGAAGCAATGTAAGGGTTAAGGATTATTAAATTCACATTTCGGCTCATCAAAGATAAATCGAAGACCAGCAGTACCGGGCCAGCTTTGCTAGCCCTGTTTAAACATTTCTAAAACGATTTTACGGGTAATTATTCACGAGCAGATCAGGACTACGGAAACGTTTAAGAATCCGAAACATGTTGCCTCCTCCCCTGACCAATCCCGTAACTGACCGGCACTTGGATCACCTGGACCTTTCTTGACCCGCGCCCATTCGGTGGTACTTTCTGGTTTATTTAGCAAATTTCTACAAATCCAAAAATAGTCGTGGAGGTCAACAATGACGATAGTGGGCAACGGGAACTGGCAACTGTTTCTTGATGATTATGTTATTCAGCGATCCACCGGTTTTCAGCGGGTGGTCCATCACCCGAAAGATCGTGGTGTTGTCATTCCTGCGGAACATGCGTATGAAGGATTGGGCGTTGAACGGGCGCAAGTCTTTCGACGCGAGGACGGCCGTTTTGAGGCGCATTACGTGGCGAAGTGGTGGGATCCAGAGGCGGATGATGCGGTCGAGGCCGCTAAGCAGGACTTCATAGCATACACATCAATGGCTGGGGCGTATGCCCACAGCGACGACGGTATTCACTGGGAGAAACCGAATATCAGACGGGTAAAAGCGCCAAAATCTTCATCACTAAAGAACTTAAGTCCTGTTCCAGTTCCTGATAACTACGGTACGGAAAACAATCTGGGCAGTCCGTTTGCATTCATCCGGGACATGAGCCTGCACGGGAACGTGGACGATCCGCAGAAACGTTTCGTTATCCGCCTTTTTTCAGAGGACAAACCGGTGATGAATGTGCAAAGTGTCCACGCGCCGACGGGATATTTCGCGGCGGAGATTCCAGATTTTCTCAATGACCCGGACTGGAAAAGCAAACTGATTCCAATGGATGGGACGCTGAATCCGCGGCGACACTGGTTGCATTTTTATGATGACATCCACGATGAATGGGTCGCCATGGAACAGGGCGTCGTGGGGCATTGGCTTCCGTGTCGTGACATTGCCCGTTTTTCGTCAAAGGATCTCAAACATTGGGTCTCCGATTCGGTTTTGAATCCAGACATGGACGACAGTTCACTTCCTCATTGTTACAGTGAAGTTCATATGTTGTTCCCATTTTTTCATGAAGGTATTGTGTTCGGATTGCTGGACTGGATGAATTCCGACCGATGCTTTGATTACGGCGGCCCCAGCATGGGCAATCCCGAAGCGCCGTTTGGCTGGCCCGGCAATGCGCCTATATGCCGCAAGGGCACCTTGGAAACGCGGATCGTGATCAGTCGTGACGGCGGCAAGACCTGGGACCGTTCGTCGAGTCGCGAGGCTTGGATACCGCACGGGACTGAGGAAGACAGTATCAATCGTCTGGTCTACTCCTACGGTCCGCCCGTACGGGTTGGCGACGAGGATTATTTTTATATGACCGTTGGCGACGGCGATTTCTTGTCGGTGAAAATTTCGGACCGGTTTGCGGCATATTCCCATGAACGCATGCGCAAGACGCAGATCGCCCTGTACACTCAGAAACGCGATCGTTATGTGAGCCTGCGGACGCGTCATGTAGCAGAAGTTCTGGTGACCAAACCACTTCTTGTGGATGGTGATCGGCTGCAATTGAATGTTGACGCGAGTCGCGGAGAAGTACAGGTTGGCATCGGTATTTACGAATCCACGCCGATGCTCGAAAACTGCGAAACCTATGCGCATTACGTGCAATGGAGTGAATGTAAGCCACAGGCATTGCGAAATCTGGCGGAGGGTTTCAGCATCTCGGACTGTGAACCGATTCACAGCAACGCGATTGCCCACGACGTGGTTTTTACCGACGGCGCCGACCTCTCAAGCTTGCAAGGAAAGACGGTACGCCTGTTCTTCAGGGTAACTAATGCTGATCTCTACGGGTTTCGCCTGTTCAAGTCAGGTGATCGATAAGGAACGAACCGCGATCGGCGGCGGGGAATTACAGATCACTCAACTGTGCCATGTAGGCACCAGTGAATGGGGTCATATCTGCGGCTTGCATGATTTCGGCGTCAGCGATAAGCCGATAGGCGATGAGTTCGTAAGGCGTATCTTCAAGGACGAGAGAGGCACCAACCGCATGGTCGGCTCGCCACCATTTTCCACTTGGCGGAGGACCGAAGTCTGTTATGCAATCTTGGATGACGACTTCACCAGCGATAGCATCCCGGGACTCGGTGACCGGCCAAAGGCACAAGGTATTGCGATTTTCGGTGCAAAGCTGGTCCATGCCGACAGGCCGATCTTCCTGACTGAGCTTGCTGCCAAGAAAATAGATCATACCGCTGGCCGTGCGGTTCAGCGTCAGTGGTGCCTGCCCGCGAATGGGCCCGACATCCAAGGTCTTTGTCCATTCATCGCCGTCAGTTGATCGCCAGAGCGTAAGTCGATGCTGGCTCTTGGCCGTTAGCCCCCGTATCGTAAATAATAGGGCCTCATCGCTGTCACGGATCAATGAGGCTTCAATACCCATTTCTTCGACAGCAAAATCAACAACGGGCGTGAAGGCTATGGGTTGCCAGCAATCGTCAATGCGACGCCAGCGGCAGACACCGGCACAACTGGAAGCGCCCGGCCGATTTGCTGTAATCGCACACAGCAGGTCAGGGCCATCCGGAATGGCCTGAACCAGAGAGAGGTAACAGCCGGAGAGGCCTTCGAGTAAGGCGGCTTCAACAAACGTGCTGGTGGCGTTTACTTGGAAATTTTGTCCGTCACAGGACACCTGGTAAAGTTCCATGTCGAGATCCATTCCGACATTAACATTTTGCGCATTGGCAAGCGGAATTCCAGCTGAGTCAGCATTATAAGGATGGACCTGCATCAGCCCAAACCCAGTACCGGCATGCGGATGTGCCGATCCATCTGACAGTTTTGCATCCAGGGGCACAAACCCGCCCGAAAAGACTCGCCGGATTTGTAGAATTGTTTTTTCTGGATCGTCGGTTTGCTCAACCGTACTGCGACAGATTGAGACCGCACGCGCCGGGTCGATCGCATCCCAACGATCGAACAATATGACATCCGCGCCGTTATCCAGATCAACGACGTCAGGTCCTTTCCAATGAATATTCAGGTATACAGCCGCCAAGTTTGGGCCGACTTGAAACGGAAAGATCGTTCCGTAACACATCTGATCGTCATGCAGACAATCCGTAATAGGTTCTTGTAAAACTTTCATATTCATTTCTTCTTCGCTGAAAGTTCCAGTAGACGCGCCAGCATTTTTGCCCGCGCTTCATCCAGTTTCTTGTCCGTCCACTTCCCCCTGTCTTTCCGGTAATTGGCCAGGGTCCACAGTAACAGAGCGGGGTCGTTTTTTGTCGCCAGCTTTTCCAGGGTTAAGCGAATCCGACAGTCGAGTAGACCTTCGCGGACGGACAACCAGCGACTGGTTTTCAGGCAGCCAAAGCGGCGATGCACCATAAAGCTGGATCTCGATGGTTCGCGGCCATCAAGATTGTAGAAGCCGAAGCCCTGGGTAAACATACCGGTCCATTCCATGCGCCCCTCGCAGCCCCCCTTTATCCCGCGCCATAGGTGAATGCCCATCCCATAGCGGTCAAGGCCGTTATTATAGACCCAGGGATGCATGCCCATCTCTTTGATTTTTTTGAGATTATCAAGCGTATGAATATTGAGTGCCGGAGCATAGGTATTCTTAGCCAACTCAAGCCATTCCTGACTCTTA
>JABSQK010000256.1 GCA_013215875.1 Lentisphaeria bacterium | reverse complement strand
GAACAGCTACAATTGCGCAAGCAATAAAGCTGAAGGCCAGGACATCGCGGTAATTCTGCCAGACAGCGGATATTTTGTAAAGATAAATGGCCTCCACAAGAAATATGGCCAGGGGGGTGTAGAGTGCGGAGCGCAATATTTGCAGTCGGGTTCGCACAGTTTTAACAGAAAAAGCGCCAACGAATGATGACATAATACCCAGAACAAGTATGTGGGTAGGGTCGCGGGCAATGATAGCAGCTAGTACCGTTATGGCAGAGCCAACCAGCATGCCGACTGATGGGCGAAAGAGTATTGTCAGAATAATAGAAGCGAATGCAAAAGGTAAGACCGAATAAAGGTACATCTGTGGACCATTGAGGACATTTAAATAGATTTTCATTGTACCCCAGCCATACAAAATCGACAAGGACGTTAAGATACCAAGCAGTGCGATAACATTATTATTCCGCAGCTCTTTTATTTTGCTTTGGGTGAGATACATGACATAGGAGATGATAATCAACAGTGCCAGGCTGCCATTTGAAAATAACTGCTGTATAATGGCTTGCGGGTCTTCATTTCGTTCCAAAGCTTCGGCATGGGCCTTCAGACGTATTATATCCTCCGCTGAAGCGATCATACCTTTCTCGACAAGCGGATCGCCTTTAAGAACCTCTATCTTGTAATTAGGAAGTGCAGCTTCCTTTTTCTTTCTGGCGTTGCTCGTTAGTTCTTCAGAGTGACTGAGGTTCGGGCGCAGGACATGCTGGCTTAAATAATCAACCAGAGCGGTAACACTATCATCATAGTTGACTGAATATTCTGCACAATGTTCCCGGATTAATTTAGCGACAAATTTTTTGGGTGGTGAGAGGTTGCCAAATTCGACTATTTTTTGCCGTTTATTTTTATAATTTACAGTGATCATGAAGGAGATATTTTTATCTAAATATTCTTCAACAATACCTGCCTGGTAACCGAGTTTTAAACGCTCAAGGAAATTACTTAATTTTACATCTTTGCCAAATAAATTTTGTAAGGTAATAAGATGTTCTTCTTTAAGATTCTTTGCCGGTAGTTCCGTAGTTCCAGGTTTCCATTTCCGGGCTTGCTCCATCAGGTTTTTAAACTCAGCATCAACTTTCTCTTGTACCTCTTGATCGTATATGTATATATCGGGGACGCTTTTGTTGGCTAAATGAATGTCTGCTAGCGTTGGACCAATCTCATAATCAAAGTTAACCACTGCGTAACGGGAATTTGGTATCCGTTGCTTTTCAATGAGGTCATCTTTCCAGGTCGGTTCGTATAACATGCTAAAGGTAAAACTGGTCCAGATAAGCACGACCATAAAGCTGACAATTACCTGCTTATGACGCGGCTTTTTATCTGCCTTTTTTTGGCGTTGCTTAGGACCTTTACGCTCAAGCGTTTTTTTCCTACGGAATTTTAAGAAACTAAAGAGTGACATAGTGCACTATTCTCAATTATAATTATTGATTGGAATTAGGGTAGGTCGAGGGTTATTCCCACGGGAAGATCATCGGGGTCGCTTATGACAGATTTGTTTTTCTCATAAATCTTTTCCCAGGCATCGGTATCGCCATAAAATTTTCGAGCAATTTTGGACATAGTGTCCCCCTTCTTAGTTGTATAACTACGCTTACTTAAGCTTTTCGTATCACCGACGATAACAAAGCCATTTTTATCAGATGGCTTTTTTGAGCTCAATCGGTTATCATCAATTATAGGTAAGGGGATCGAATCCTCAAGTTTTTTGGACTCTTTTTTTGGTATTTTAGTCTTAGATTGAGGCTGAGCGGCTTTATTATTATCTATGCGTCCATGGGGTCGTGGGACGGATTTTCGGATATTTACATTACTGACCACTGGTGATGTACCACAAGCAGAAAATAAAATGAGTACAAGACTCAAGGATAAGCAATATCCTGAGCAGCGTTTCATTTGTATTTTTTGAGGGCTAAAACTGCATTATGCCCACCAAAACCGAAGTTTGAGCTTAGGGCAATGTTTACATCTTTTTCCAGGGTTTGATTTGGTACATAGTTTAGATCGCAATCAGGATCGGGGGTTTCATAGTTGTAAGTTCCAGGAATTTTCCCTTCATTTATAACTTTTACGCAGATTGAAGCTTCTATACCGCCAGCTGCTCCCAATGTGTGACCCGTGAGTGATTTTGTACTCGAAATATGTGTATTATAGGCATGCTCACCCAGTACTGTTTTAATCGCCAGGGTTTCATTTTTATCATTGAGCGGTGTGCTAGTACCATGGGCATTTATGTAATCGACTTCTTCCGGGGCAATACCGCCGCGTTCCAGACATATCTTCAGGGCACGAACAGCGCCTTCACCATCTGGGGCAGGGGAGGTAATATGATATGCATCGCCCGAAGAACCATAACCAACAATTTCTGCGAGGATGTTTGCACCGCGGTTTTCTGCGTGCTCCAATGTTTCCAGAAGCAAAACACCTGAGCCCTCAGAAATAATGAAACCATCACGGTCCTTATCAAAAGGCCGGCTGGCTTTGGTGGGTTCGTCGTTACGTGAGGTCATTGCACGCATTGCACAAAAACCCGCAACACCAATGGGTGAGAGACAGGCTTCGGCCCCACCACATAGCATGATATCTGCATCGCCGCGCTTAATCACCCAAAAGGCTTCACCAATACAATGACTGCCTGTGGCACATGCGGAGATGATACTGAAATTTGGGCCCTTTGCATTTAGACGAATAGATACGGCGCCTGCGGCCATATCTGAAATCATCATGGGAATGAGAAAAGGCGATACCCGAGATGGACCGGATTCCTGTAATTTTATCATTTGTTCCTGAAGCGTTGTTATGCCGCCAATACCACTGCCAATAAAAACACCGAATCGATCGTTGTCTATTGCTTCGATATCGAGACCGGCCTGCTTGACTGCTTCGTCTGCAGCGACTATCGCATAATGACAGAACGGGTCGAGCTTACGTGCTTCTTTCGTGGAGATAAAGTCTGTAATATTAAAATCTTTTATCTCACCAGCTATACGAGTGCGGTATTCACTTGCATCAAATACTGTGAATGGTCCTATACCAGATACACCATTAATAAGGCTTTCCCACATGGCGTCGACAGTATTACCTACACTGCTAACGACACCTGTACCGGTAATTACAACGCGTTTGTCGCCAAAATTCATAAGGAATGAAAGGGGTTAAATTTACGCTTGGTCGCTATTGCTTTGTACGAAATTAATTGCATCACTTACAGTTTGAATTTTATCTGCATCTTCTTCTGGAATCTGCACACTAAATTCTTCTTCTAGAGCCATAACCAGCTCGACTGTATCTAATGAATCTGCACCCAGATCCTCAACAAATTTTGCTTCTGCTGTTACTTGATCTGCACTGACTCCAAGCTGTTCTACGATGATTTCTTTTACACGTTCATCAATGTTTGACATTTAAGTTACTCCTAATTACTCATTTATTTAACTTTTAAAGACTGAGGCAAACTATCTCATGATTTGCCGTTGTCAACGATTTTTTCATATATGTAAGGTGATTTACCTTACATAACCATACCACCATCAATGTTTATTGTTTGACCCGTGATATAGTCTGCACCTCCAGTGCATAAAAAACACACAACCTTAGCTATATCGTCGGGTTTGCCAATACGTCCCAGCGGAATTTGTCCACTTATTGCCTCTTTTAACTCATCTGTTAGTTCAGCAGTCATATCCGTATCGATATAACCGGGAGCAATGGCGTTTACATTTATATTACGACTCGAGAGTTCTTTAGCTGCTGATTTCGTCAGACCGAAGATTCCCGCCTTGGCTGCTGAATAATTGATTTGACCCGGATTTCCAATTAAGCCAATGACACTGGATACATTGATAATTCGGCCCCAGCGGTTTTTCATCATTGTGCGGGAGACTGATTTGAGGCAATTGAAACAGCCTT
>JABSQK010000255.1 GCA_013215875.1 Lentisphaeria bacterium | reverse complement strand
GAAAAATTCATTTCGTCCACCGGGTCAAATGCAGCGGTCGAATACGGTTCCTGACTGCGAAAAATGTAGGCCGGACGTTGGGTGCCATGCGCCGAGGCAAAAATCCAGATAAAGCCATCCCCGTCGATCGAGAGCACCGGGTTGTCATGGGCATCGTCCGTGCACTTGTCGATGATCACCGTCGGCCGCGGTACGAGTTTGCTTCGATGATCAAAATATGATGCCATAATGAGGATGCTGTGTTCATCTGGATGACTGCCTGCGTAACAGAAAAAGGTCTTCTCTGCGGTCTCGGCATACATGGCCATAGGCAAGTGCTTGCAGAAAGCAGTGGCAAAGCCTCCGCTATAATGCACAAAGGCATGCGGCTCATCAGTAGTCAGAGAGCCGTTGCTCGACCAGATGCCCCTATAGCCCTTAGGCTTTGACCAAGTGTTTGTTGTCTTCATAAATCGAACTCGACTCCTCAAGTATCGTTTCAAAACTCATATTTGAAGTAGTCAATATCTTTTTCAAATCTCTTAGCGATCGCCTTTCTAGTTTCTTCTGTATAAAGCTCTCTGTATGACCGAGAGAGAGAGAGTGGATTATGATTAGCATCTTTCCTCGCCAGCTTTAGTCGACCATTTGTACGATCAGCTATTTCTTTTATTGCCTCGTCGAAATTCTCTAGTTTATAGACATAGTCCATAATGCATTGTCCGTTTTCATCGCACAGCCAATCCAATTGGTTCTGGTGTAACGTCGGCTGCCGACAAGTGTCACTCGCATAAAGATGATTCCTACAGAACTCCTCAAAAGAGAGTTTGTCATTTAACCCCACCCCTTCACTCCTCGAATATAGCGACACTGCACGAGCCCAAGGATTTCGAACAGCAGAGAATTTAAAAAAGTCACAAAAGACTTCTTCAGCTTGTGCACGAAGATCTGCATCCGAAGGAACGGACTCAGACGGGAAACTTTTGTTTTGCCCAAGAGCTTGCTTCAAGAAGAAGACATAAAGAGAATCCCGGACTTGCATTATATTGAGATGTGGGTTTCGAATTAATGGGATACCTTTCTGTCTCAGTTGAGACCTAACAGACGTCGTCCCTGTCTTAGGCACAGCAATGAAGATACATTGCTTTTCAAAGTTTACTGCTTGATTGAGAGATTGAGGTTGGGGGACGCTCTGTTTTGGCACGTATCCGATAGACTTGCCGATAATTCTTTTAATTAGATGCATCTTGTTCTTTTTTGGCATAACGTCCCGCTTGTTGTTTCATTTCAACATAACTCGAGATGGGTAAAATGAAATCCACGGAGCACTTGTTAGGCATTTAAACTGTTAGTTTTCCTACAATCGATCGCAAAGACTATCATAGCCTTGTTCGCTTAAATCATGCTTAATTTTAGCGTTCAGCGTCTTATAATCATCTGTAGACTCTGTACGCTGACGCTGCATCGCTGAAGAGAAAATGATTCACGTCGGGGATCTGCCATCGTGACCACGTACAAAGGTAAACGCCCGGAAGATGATCAGTGTATAGAGATTACTGTGACAGGCGATCGCATTGCAAAAATAGAAGCTACTGGGGGCCAATTGAAAAAGGTGCCTGGCACCTTTTTTTAACTAAAGAATACGATCTCTATAATAGGGTGGATTTCTATGCTGAGACGTAATGCAAGTTATACGGATATCATTGCCATCAATCACATATAGAATTAAATATGGAAAGTTTTCTACTCAGGATTTGCCTGCCTGCAAAGGTGGGTTCAACCCGTCGATAAACACAGCACAGGCAAGCTCACCACAGCCAGGACAGGTGATCTGACCTATTTTTTTACGCCAGGATGCTTTTTCGGGGGACTCTTTTTTGAAGGTGGTTTAGCTATATTGTAAATCGCCACCACGGACGCCACATCTTTCCCCTTAGAAGAGACCCAAGCGCGGATTTCATGCCGTCCGGGTTCGGTTAATTTTATGGGTTTACTGTAATTTAGCGTTTTTCGGTTGGGGATACTACTTACCGTGTAGCTGATTTTCTCTGGATAATCGACCGTGATCATCAGGGGCGGCCGATAATTACCTTTTTGGTCAGGTCTTCTGTCAGTATACATTCTTGGTAGTGAGGTTTTCGGAGATTCCAATAAGTCTGCAGAAACTGGCTTCTTGTCTTTTGATCCTCCATATACCAGGCCAAGCAATTTATTTTTGAAAAGACTAATCCATAAACCATGCACCAGTTGCCAGGCTTTCCGGTCGGTAGAGACGTAAACAGTGGCAAATCTATTCGTGTAAACAAGCCGAACATATTTAGGGTTTGGCATTAATTCTTTATCGACAAATGAAAAGCGGCGAGCGCGCCTTTTGGTGCCACGTTTGATGGTGCCTGAAACTTTTCCTTCGAAAATACCAACGCGAATTCGACTTGAATAACTGTCCGGTGTATTGCTGAGAACCAAGGAAAGTTCCGCAGCCAATGGGTCCGGTAATCGACAGATTATATCAACTTTCCCGCTTATTTCTTTATAGACAAAGAGACCCTTCAGTTGCTTATTCATTTGGCCATAAGGTTGCTGCTCAAAGGTGAATGTAGTGCCTTTTACTGAAACAGACCCAACGCCCATGGGCTGCCCAAATACGGTTGTAATCCACCCCTTAGGCAGTCGGTCTTTCCGGTGCGATACAATCAGCTTTAACTCGCTGCCCGTAAAGGCACCCGTACCATCTGAAAAAATAAAATGGATCCGGTATATTTTCTCTTTGTCTTCTGGCGGAATTTTTACCGTGTAAACCCCATTTTTAAGTGCGCCGATTTCGCCTGGGCGAAGATAGGTGGTGATGGGAAATCCCTCAGGGTCCTTGGCAATAAGTTTGATTGATATTTTCTCACCTGCTTTGCAGCGGATCGCATCGCCGGGAAAACCAAAGTCTATGCTTGGTCTTTTGTTCACATTTACCGGCAGGCGACGAAGGCCCAATTTCCTGACTTTTTCCAGGACATTTTTCGGTATTCCCTCTGTGGGGAAATAATCAGCCACTTCTTTTTTTCCTGGCCAGTAAAAATTAATAAATACCGGGTTGCTTGGAATCCCCAGGCCGTTGCGGACGGTGCAGATAACCGGCAGCCGCCCTTTGGGCAATTTTGGGTCATGTTTAACCTGAATCAGGTATTTGCCGGGGGATTCTTCCTGAATGGAAATGTTTTTTTGGTTGGGATATACAGGCAGGCAGCTAAAGGTTAATTTTTTCTTTTGCAGGTCATAACTTTTGCTAAGGTCAATGCTTGCATATAAGGTGTCTCCAGGCATTCCCCAAAAACGCATGGTGGTAAGATTAATTGATTTAACTCTTTTTAAGAGGCTGGCCTGGTCTGTAATCATTCCGTCTTTATCTTTAACCTTGAAACTGCTAAGTTTTGCTATGGCTACTGGTGGTGCGCCCTTCATCTTACTGGCCATATCCATCATTGTTTTCAGATGAAGCTTGTCGTTATACCCATGGTAATGGGCATTTGCAGAACAAAAGTGCACATGTTGGGGTGTACCATGAGAACTGTAAGCAACCCGATGGCGTAATTCATTTTCGTAGGGCACAGCTTTGCCGTCTGCATCCACATAGGGAAGGGCGGCTTTAAATAGGGTCAATAATGCGGGAGAATAGGCCCCATGATGTTTCAGTAAGTCCTTTATTTTTCTAGGCATGGCCGCACCAGCGAGCATCATTTTGAAAATGCCGTGCATTTCACTACCTGACTGGCCGACGGATTGATAGGCGTGGCCAAAAAGTCCATCATAGACATCTGAAGCCATGTGTTCTTTTTTATCTTCATAAGAAATATGTGAGGGCGTTGCCCGAATGCAATTGGCAAAAAAGAAAAATCGTTCCAGGAAAAGATTATTGATTAAATCGTCGACAATTGCTCGGCCGCGGCTGGAATACGACTGGCTGGTGAAGTTAGTTCCAAGCTGCATCATCGTCCTCACATCCTGAGCCGTGCGCATTTTACCGCCATCGATGAATCCGTTTGGTTTACTAAGTCGGGTATGGTGAACATCCAGACTCATATAGCAGTCGTCCCAATATCCTGCGACACCCTTTTTGAGTGGTAGATAGCTAAGCTTCTCACCGCCATTTGTCGTTTCAATAAACACAGGATAGGTCCGTTTATTTAATGGCAGTGGTTTAAATACCCCTTTAAAATGAGGTTTATCAATGCTCACTGGACTGGCATTTTTAGACCAATTTTTCCAAACAGGTTTGGCGTGGTAAGGATTCATTATTACCCGCGGTACATTTTCAGGCAAGGGCATTAATTCTGCAAGCATCTGCTTTTGAGTCAGTGGCTTTGGCTTTTTTTTGCTTTCGTCGGCAGTAAGAACTGTAGCAATCATGAGACACAGTAATACTAATGCTTTAAAATTATTCATTTTCTAAGAGAACGACAAGCTCACCTGCACCTATGAAGCGGAGCGGAATAGGCGTTCTGGTGAAGCGCTTTGTTAGAGCTAAACGACGAGACCTCAAGCGAAGAACATATAGCATCTAATTCGTACCGACCGAATATTGTTTAGGATATCGAGCGTCTGAAGAGTGAACTGCGAGCACATCAAAAAAATTCCCGCCTTCTTCTAGAGCCTTGAGCGAGGCAATCTCGAAAATGTCATGATCAGAATTTCTAGAGCCAATATTATGAAAGTAGTGGTACCCCAGGGGGCCCAGTATATCTTCTATATCTTTGCATGTGGTCTTGAATCTTTGGAGAGCTGTTTTGTTTAGTTCTATATATAATATGGGCTTGTATTCTTGTATTACTTTCTGACATGAACGGAGAGCGGAGAGTTCCGCACCTTCCACGTCGATCTTTATCAAACGTATTTGAATCCTTTTATTTAGCTGACTATGCCAATTGTCAATATTTATAGAGGTTACAGAATCTTCGAGGTTTTCCGAATTCGGCGAAAAATAATACGAGCCTGAATTATTTTCTCCATCAGCTAGAAATGAGAACTCTATATTTTCTTTCAACGACACTACTGCATGCGTCGGAAGAATTATTCCATCTAGGTTATTCGCTTGTATATTTGCCATCAATAACTTGTAGTTATTCGGATTTGCTTCAAAAGAGTAAATCTTCCCCTTTGTTTTGTTGAATATGGAAAACGGTATCGAAAACGTGCCTATGTGCGCCCCAATATCAAGGATGTTGTCCCCTTCCCTAATAAATGATCTAAGCATAGAAAGTTCATTTCTAGTATGGGCTGAGAATTTTTCTAACTGCTTTGTTATTAGATCATCATCCCAAGAAAAGAATGATCCATAGATCGTTTCGATTCTTTTTGTGTTTTCAATTGATTGCATTCTTTTCCCTCTGAGGAAATAAAGTACTTCCTAGCTCTAACGATTTAAGGTTTTTCGGGTGCTTGCCGCCCAGAAATACCACGTTGAACATATCGCTTTTTGAACATAGTATTTTTCACCCGCTTTTGTTTGTTATAAAGATAACTCTAACGGGTGCCGGTGATAAAGGCAAGCTGG
>JABSQK010000254.1 GCA_013215875.1 Lentisphaeria bacterium | reverse complement strand
CGTATAGCGATTTTTTTTATCACCGTTCGTTTATCCTTTGTCCGTTTGATGAGTACCAGCTTGCCATTTTTTGTAATAGAGATGCGATAGTCCGTTTCACCCTGGCTTGCAAATACTAGTCCAAATGAACTTCCGGGCTTGTTATTTTCGAGGGCGCAGAGTAAATGCATTGTAAAATCTGCCAGCTGGTAATTGTTAATTAGCGCGACACGGACTGTCTTTGAATTATCGAGATTTACAGCCCCATAGTTAGTGAAAAGAAAGGGGCGAATAATTTCTGACTTTTCATTGGCAAACGACCATCCCTGAGAGTGTGCATTAAACGTATCGGTTACCCAGAAGCCCCGTAGTTTTACTGCTGAAGCATGTGTATTGGTC
The DNA here is from genome assembly GCA_013215875.1 of Lentisphaeria bacterium. Taxonomy (GTDB): domain Bacteria; phylum Verrucomicrobiota; class Lentisphaeria; order JABSQK01; family JABSQK01; genus JABSQK01. Next base: position 4,409 of record JABSQK010000254.1, on the reverse strand, counting down.
TCCGATTTAATTGCTTTTACTTCTGTGTTTTTGAATGACGCTTTGCAATCGCCACTATAAAATCCTGCCCGGCCCTTGCTTGATAAATTATCCTTAATATTGAAAATCGTTTTTGTTCCCAGCATACAGATAATGCTGTCTGAAAAATTGTAGACTTTTAATTTCATATAGTCTTCAGAAATTTTATTTTCGAGTTTTGTTTCGGCCAGAATGAACCATCCGAATGGTTGTTTTTGATGGTAGACGAGTTGTGCTTTTTGACTCGTATGATGAATGCGAAATAAATAAAAACCTGTGTCATTTTCTCTAAAAATTATCCCGATTCGTGAGCTGTAATTTAATTGGGTAATTTTTGCTTCTGCAGAAATGCTGTAGTTGGTCCATGCTGAATTTCCGAAATAGATTGCCCGTAATACAGTGCTGATTTTATGCTGTTGCAATGCATTGTTATGGATGGTCCAGCTGCGACTCTTTTTACCCCCTGTATCCTGTTGCATCTTTTTTATTTCACCCTGGTCCGCATAATTACTTTGATATAATATTTTTCCTTCTGCAGGAATTTTTGCGGTCGATTTATTTTTATCGACATAGTTAATTTTCATCGTGTTTATTTTTGGCGGACTTTCTTCCAGGCTGAAGTTTTCTTTAAGATGGGTTAATTTAATTCGCGTGCTGTTTTTGCCACAGATGCTGATCTGGTAGGGCCCTGTTGGGTAGGCAGCATCTTTCAGATTTTCAGTATTGATAAATGTCGTCGCTGCGAATTTTTGGTTTACAGCGATCTTAAATGCTGCAGACTTATTTTTTAAGTCGACTGTGCTCATGAGTTGCGCGAGGAAGTTTACAGGAATTGTCATGTGGACTTTTTTATCTTCGGCAATAATAGCCTGGGCGATTGCAATGAGTTTGCCATTACTATCTATTAACGGACTGCCACTACTGCCATAGGTGAACTTGGCATCTGTTTGTATGTGCAAAAGCTTGCCCCGTTCGTCTCGACGCAAGGATGTAATTGACCCGGAATTAAACGTGATAGCCGGGCCTTTGTTCAATATGGAAAACTTGTTTCCCAGAGGAAATCCTGCCACCCAGATGGGGATGGTCTCATAAATATCTGTGCTTTCACCCAATTCTAAAAATGACACACCCTTTGCGGTGCTTTGCAGAATTGCCAGGTCGTGCTCACGGTCTATGGCAATCACTCTGGCCGTATGAATTTTTTCATTCACTTGACCACTATTTTCAAATATACGAATCCTATTTCGTTTCAGTGGGTAATATAGATTGCGAAATTTCAGGGCAGGGCGGATGACATGATAGTTGCTTACGACATAGCCATTGGCACTAATAAAGAATCCTGTGCCCGTGACCCGGCTCTTTTTGCCAGAGAGCCAGGATTCATTTTCAACATCGATAAATACTGTCGATGCCTTTAGCTTTGTAACAGTTGCTTTATCCAGAGCTTTTCCCTGTAGCATAAACGCACAGAGCATGACTAAACTACGGACGAGCAAGGCTGCCATCGGGTAAGCGTGTTTGGGTCCATTTAATTTCATAATTTTTCTCCGCTGGATATTTTGCGGCCAGTTCTTCGTTTATATCGATACCTAGGCCGGGTTTATCATTTGCATACATATAGCCATCACGGACTTCCGGTAAACCCGGAAACATCTCATAGATAAGTTCGGGAAATTCACACCATTCCTGAATACCAAAATTTGGTGCCCAAAGGTCGAGGTGCAGGTTTGCCGCATGTCCGACGGCTGAGGTATCGGGCGGTCCATGCCATGCTGTTCGTACATTGTAAGCTTGGGCAAACGATACCGCATGTCTGGCCGGACTTATACCGCCCATTTGACTGACATGCATGCGCATGAAGTCGATAAGGCGTTCCTGCACAAGCGTGCGCCATTCCAGCGGGTTGTTAAACAGTTCACCCATGGATAACGGTGTGGCGCATTGATTTCGCAATTGTCGGAACCAGGCAATATCTTCTGGAGCCAATGCATCTTCAAGAAAAAAGAGTTTTACATCTTCCAGGTCTTTGGCATAGTTTATCGTATCGATCGGGGACAGTCGCTCGTGGATATCGTGCAGCAGCTCGACTTCAAAGCCAAGATTCTCACGCAGGTAATGAAACATCTCCACATGCCGCCGCATGTATTCTTTTGGATTGTAATAAGCGCCATCTTGAGCATTTTCTGTTTTCTTAAGGACTTCGGCTTTGCCACCATAACCACCCATTTGCACACGTACATGGCTGTATCCGGCTGCCATCTTCTCCTGCACACTTTCGAGGCAGGCTTCTTTCGTATCACCGCCCGCATGGCTATAGCAAGCCGCAGCTTCCCGGCATTTACCACCGAGCAAATCATAGACCGGCATCCCGGCCATTTTACCTTTTATATCCCACAGCGCCTGGTCGATACCCGAGATGGCATTGTTTAGAACCGGCCCGTTGCGCCAGTAGCTGTTGACCATAGACATTTGAAAAATATCTTCGATGCGACTGACGTCGCGACCAATGACCAGGGGTGTGAGGTGTTCATCGATGGCAGTTTTAACTGCGTGAAAGCGCTGCGTGAAGGTGGCACAGCCAATACCGTATAAGCCCGGTTCCGATGTAATCACCTTGACGATGATATGCGTCGTCGGTTGATAGTCCGACTCAAGGGGCTGTATCAGAATCGTCTTTACATCTTTAATTGTTATTGGCATCGCCTACCTGGTTTAATGATTTCAATGAATGTATCCTTTAGATCTCAATTTTCGATAGATTAGTAATTTTTAAGTGGATTATTTTTTTTGGGTGGTTAATTGCATTGCTGCGTGTATTTTATAGTTTTAATTAACTTTTACGAAGAGGCTTATATATGGACCGTGTTGACGTTGAATCGAAGAATGTGGTATCTGCAGGTTATGATGCAGAGAATTCCATTCTGGAAATCGAATACTCCGATGGTGGGATTTATCAATATACCAATGTACCGCAGACAAAATATGAAGAATTGATATCGACAGACTCGGTCGGTCGTTTTTTGATTCAAAGCATAAAAGGTGTTCACCCGTTTACCAGAATGAATTAGTGCAGATGAGGAAAACGGATGCAGCAATTGAAATGGCGGAATAAGCAGCCTTATTCTGAGCAATTTGATGACATCTATTATTCTGAAGACGGTCTGTCAGAATCGCAGTATGTTTTTATTGATGCAAATAAACTTCCCGACACATTTAAAGATGCGGAAACGTATACCATTACCGAACTTGGATTTGGCACTGGGCTCAACTTTTTACTGACTGCAAAAGCCTTTCTGGAAAATGCCGGACCTGCTGCACGGCTCGACTACATAAGCTTTGAGCGTTATCCACTTACAAAAGAGCAGCTCAGCGAAGCAAATAAGGAATGGCCGGAATTAAGCAGTATCTGTGATGAATTAATCGCCCAGTACCCGCCCGAATTTTTTCAATGCCATTATATCAAACTTTTCAATGATCGCTTGCGTCTGTGTATTGTTCATGGCGATGCTCTGGACATGCTAAAGACGATGCATTACCAAAGCGATTGCATTTTTCTTGATGGCTTTGATCCAGCAAAGAATCCAGACATGTGGTCGGTGGAGCTATTTCAGGAGCTGGCGCGACTTTCAAAACCCGGCACACAAATATCAACTTATACTGCCATGGGTGAGGTGAGGCGTAACTTGATTGATGCTGGCTTTGAAATAAAAAAAATGAAAGGCTTTGCCAAAAAGCGCCACATGCTTCACGGGCAATTTATTAATAAAGTCACTGAATCAAAAACAGCACCCTGGTTCTATATCCCCAAAACCAAGTATCAATCAAAAACTGCTGCAGTGATTGGGGCAGGGTTGGCTGGCACCGCCATTAGTCGCTCTTTGTCTAAACATGGCTGGTCAGTTGATTTATATGATCGGGCAGAGGAACTTGCCAGTGGTGCTTCAGGAAATCCACTTGGCATCGTTATGCCGGTGATTCATAAGGAAAATAACCCCTTACAAGACTTTTTGCTCACCAGTTATTTTTATTGTTTACGACAGCTCAGCCAAATGAACTTTGAATGGAAGCAGTCCGGCGTGCTGGATTCTCCATCTCAAAACCGAAATCTTATTAAAAGATTCAACAGAATTCAAAAAGATGTGGAGGGCTCTGATTCCTCACTTTTTTATCCATATGCTGGAATTCTTGAACCCGTCAAACTTTGCCAGGCAAATATTGAAGATGAAAATGTGACTTTTTTCCCAGGCCAAGATATCTCTATTGATGACTTAGTTCACCGTGATGGTAAGTGGTTAATTAATGATCGTTTATATGATTGTGTCATTCTTGCCACAGCCGCAGCGCTAATGGATACACAGCATGGCCGCTATCTTGGCATTGAAAAGAATCGG
>JABSQK010000253.1 GCA_013215875.1 Lentisphaeria bacterium | reverse complement strand
TTGCCTTGTTTTGTAATGCCCATTGTTTTATGGTTGGTGTACCCGGTTTGGCAAAAACCCTAATGGTGTCCACCCTTTCTCAAGTTCTGGGACTTTCCTTTAAACGTATTCAGTTTACACCGGACTTGATGCCCTCGGATATTACCGGGACTGATATTATTCAGGAAGACCCAGACACAGGTCGACGCTCCTTTGAATTTTTTAAGGGTCCTATTTTTGCCAATTTAATTCTGGCAGATGAGATAAACCGTACGCCGCCAAAGACACAGGCATCCATGCTTGAAGCGATGCAGGAACGTCAGGTAACAGTGGGTAATAAAACATTGAAACTGGAACAGCCATTTTTTATATTGGCCACACAAAATCCGATTGAGCAGGAAGGTACATACCCATTACCAGAAGCGCAATTGGACCGGTTCATGCTCAATATATTCATTAACTATCCGAGCGAAGAAGAGGAATTGGAAATTTTGAAATCGACGACCGTCAGCCGTGAAACGGATCTCAAGCCTGTTTTGACCGCCGAAGAAATCATCGAACTGCAATCGATTGTAAAACGCGTGCCAGTGGGCGAACATGTTTTTCAATATGCCTTGGAACTGGTGCGAAAAACGCGCCCGGAAGAAAAATCTGCACCTGAATTTGTCAAAGAATGGCTTGATGTTGGTGCGGGTCCCCGAGCTGGACAAAACCTGATTCTCGGTGCAAAAGCACGGGCGCTTATGGAAGGCCGTTTTTATGCAACTACCGATGATGTGGCATTCCTGGCGTTACCCGTTTTACGTCATCGTATTATCACCAACTTCAATGCAGAATCAGAAGGCATCAGCCACGATGCGATAATCGAAAACCTTCTTAAGGAAGTAAAACCGCAGACAGAATCTAAATAAAGATGGCTGTCCAGGACATATTAACAGCACAACGGCTGAGTGCCTTTAAGCGTCTGGAATTAATTGCTCGCGGAGTTGTAGAAGGTTTTATAACGGGCATGCATGATTCGCCCTTTAAAGGCTTTGCAGTCGAATTTGCCGAACATCGCGAGTACGTTGCGGGGGATGATCTCAAGCATCTCGACTGGAAATTATATGCCAAGTTGGATCGCTACTACATCAAGCAATATGAAGAGGATACGGAAGTTCGTGCCCACATCGTATTGGATACTTCCGGTTCAATGGGCTATAGCTCCGACGTCTATACCAAGCTGGACTATGGACGCTTTATTGCGGCGATATTTTCCTACATTTTTCTTCAGCAGAATGATTCAATAGGCATAGTAACCTGTGATTCAAAAATGAATAATTACCTGCCACCAAGATCCACTCCATCACATTACCAGCAAATAATAAATACCCTCGACCATGTCGCTCCAGGCAATGATACGGGCTTGGGAAATGTCTTGCACAGTCTGGCAAACCTGATAAAACGTCGCGCCTTAATTATCATCATATCGGACTTTTTTGATAGTCCTGAAGACCTTGCCAGGGCCCTGTCGCATTTTTCGCATAAGCGCCATGAAGTCATCGTCTGCCAGGTCCTCGATCGCAAAGAAATCGATTTTCCCTTCCGCGATCTTACCCAGTTTGAATGCCTCGAGAGTACACTAAAAATCATGGTGGATCCTTTACGAATAAAGGAAGAGTATAATAAGCAATTTGCCGAACATCAGCGTCAATTGCGAAAAACATGCCATCGCCTGAGGATTGATTTTTTCCAGATTTTTACCGATGAACCTTTTGAACGGACCCTTGCTGCGTATCTCTCGAAACGTGTGAAACGATGAATCCACTAAACTATTTCTTAAATGCTGCATTGTTATTGGGAGGGCTTCTTGCTGCCGTCCCGATCATCATACATTTATTAAATAAGTCCAAATTTAAGATTGAAGACTGGGGTGCGATGATGTTTATAGAAGCATCGCTCAAAGTACGCGCCCAGCGCCTGAAACTGCAACAACTGCTCTTGTTATTATTGCGCGCCTTATTTTTTATCCTCTTGGCAATGGCCCTTGCCAGACCGATCTTGAATCCCATTTCGGCAAATAGCGGGGGCTCTGTTGATGAACCAACAACTCATATTCTCATCATAGACGGGTCTTATTCCATGCAACGAGGCACACATGAAAGCATGAGCTTTGATGAATTGAAAGAAAATGCCAATGAGATAATCGATAAGATGAATGAACAGGATGAGATGCTTATTATCTGGGCAGGAAGTAAAGCGCGCCCGTTATTCAAATCAATGAGCTCCGACAAGGATTACCTGAAGGAAAAAATTAAGGACCTAACTGTTGGTTATGAAAAAGCGAATTTGGTTCTGGCTTGCAAGCGAGCATTTAATACGCTTGAAGCATCCTACAAAGCGCGCCAGCGAATTTATATTTTGACAGATTCCCAGGAAAAAAGCTGGTTGAAACGCGAACACCTGAAATGGCAGGAATTGAAAAAGCACTATGAGCTCATGAAGGTCAAACCCTCGATGTATGTGATGTATCATCACACAAAAACGCGTACACCGAATCTAAGCGTTCATGGTATCGACAGTGTCTCGCCAATTATCGATACTTATAATGACAAACATACCTTTAATGTGGAAATTTTTAATCCAGCGGATGAGAAAACCGTGAATGTCAATTTTTATGTAAATGATAAATTGGCAGGCGAACGCAATGCATCAATTAAAGAGGGCATCAATTCCATCAGTTTTGATTATAACTTTAGCCGACCAGGAAAATATGTCCTTCATGCGGAAATACCAAATGATTCAATCGATGTAGATAATGAATTTAACAAGATAATAAATGTTGTTGATGAAATACCCGTATTAATTATTGAAGGGCAATCAGATGATGAAATGTTCAAGTCTGATGCCGGTCTGTTTAACCTTGCACTTAGTTCTGCTGCAAATGAAGATGAGAAGCGACTCATTCGTACAGAGCTAAAAAAGCAGATAGATATGGATGAATTAAATAGCGCGTATCTCTCCAAGTACAGAGCAATTTTCCTGGTAAATGTCAGTTCTTTTTCTCGACTCTTTCAGGGTCGGATAAAACGTTTTGTAGAAAATGGCGGTGGCTTGTTTATGGCGATGGGCGAGGATGTTTCTATCGATTTGTATAACCAGCTTTATGATGGCAATGAGGGTTTGATGCCGGCTAAATTAATCGCCGTAACCCCGGAGCTTTCCGAAGCGGTAAACCCGGCTTTCCCTGCCAATAGCAGTGAGACAGTATTGTCGATATATGACTTGAGCCGCACGCGTGTTCTTCACGATGTATATGTTCGCAAATACATACAAATGAAAGCGGCTGATGCCAGTCGGGTAATTGCTGTTTTCAATTCAGATCCTTTTCTGGTAAGCAAGAAATTTGGAAAAGGCAGTGTACTTTTGTGGTCGACAACAGTAAATCCACAATGGACGAATTACCCTATCACCCGTGACTTTCTACCATTGATACAAGAGATTGCGCGCTTTCTGTCGAGCAAGATACAACCACCGAGCAACCTGGAGTTGGGTGAAGTGCTGCTTTATTCAAGCAATGAAAATATTTTGAAGCAAGAGAAAGAACTGCATGCAGAAGTAACCTTGCCAGACAAAAGTAAGGAAAAAATGAAGATGATTTTTGAGGATGGCCAATGGATTGGTCAATATAAAGATACCTTTAAACCCGGTATCTACATTGTGAATTTTGAAAACAATGAGACGGCCAGTTATGCTGTAAGTTTGGACCCAAAAGAATCGAATATCATTGCCATGACCCGAAGTGAGCGAAAAGAGATGTCAACGATTTTGAATTTTAATTATGTCGATAATATGACGAAACTCAGACAGCTCATATCAAAAGAAAACAGTGCCCAGGAATTTTGGCAGCAAATGATTTTTATAAGTCTGTTGCTATTGATGATTGAACTTGTTTGCAGTTGGAAATTTAGTCAATGAAGCTTTATTTTAATACATCACTGCCCATTTGGGTAATCGTTTTGCTATTCATCGTATTGAGCACTGCGACGATCTATCTTTACAGCCTGCATAAGCTCAGTAAACCATGGTCCTTTTGGTTACCTGCCCTGCGCGTTACGGTAATTTTCTTGCTACTCCTGGCCCTTTTTCAGCCCATTTTACTCGAACTGAAAAAGCATATGGAAAGAGGCAATGTCGTGGTATTGCTGGATAATTCAGGATCCATGTCTATCAAGGATGATTACACGCTTGATGAGCAAGTAAATGTTGCCTGGCACCTTAAGATGTTTCCAAAAAAGATGCGTACCTATGTCTTTTTTGAAGAGGCCGAGAGTGTGACGAAATTGAAAAATAATTTAAATGAATATGATAAAGAGTTGAAGCGGGTAGATGGCATATTAAACCTCGGGAATTTGGAGAAGACTTTAAAGGAAACAGAGACACTGGGCGACAGTCTGGAAAAACTGAATGATGATTTTGAGACACTGTTGGAAACGATTAAAAAAGCAAAATCAAAAGCGGATTATTTGAATCAGGATCCTAAAGATAAAAAATTGCGCAAGGGCTGGGTTCGTTTGGAAACCTGGCAGAATATAAAAGGAGCCGATATACCCAGCTTAATAAATTCGCCAAAGTATAAAAAGCCTGCCAATGAAATACGGCTTATTCGGGAACTCGTCATCCCTGAAAATATAGGTAATAATTATGGTTGCAGATTAGCAGGATTTATCATTCCTGAAAAATCGGGCAACTATCAATTTAAGATTTCCAGCGACGATCAGTCCCAATTATTTCTCAGTACAGATGCTGAAGAAAAAAACTTGAAACAAATAGCCAATGTAAAGACTTTTGCGGCGAGTCCAATTGATTTTTCCAAAGAGCCAAACCAGACTTCAAAAGCAATTAAGCTTGGAAGCGGTAAAAAATATGCCTTCAAAATTCTCTTTAAGGAAGGTAATGGAGGGGATCATTTAACTGTGCAATGGCTGCCGCCAGGCGTGAAAAAGCCAGAGCCAATTCCAAGTTCTTGTTTGGCAGTAAACAGTAGTGCAAATGAAAATCTACAAAATCGGTTAAAGAGCTTTGAGTTGAATTGCGAGAAAGTACAGAAGGAATTCAAAAACCAGGAAGAGAAACTCAAACTCTTCGATAAGAAAAAATCCGTCAAGGAAAACCGCACGCACTTGAAGGCTATAATTGAGTCATCCAAAAAGATTCGTGAGCTGTATCCTACGATCAGCCAACAATTACTTGAGTTGCAGTCAGCTGCCGATATCGAATTGGCTGAGTCCGGCAATAAGGTGGTGGATGAAGCATTGGAAGATTTGAAAAACAAAACCCGTATCGACTTGGTGAAATACATCCTGAATTCCAAGAAAATCGCCATCCTGGATTCCTTAAAAGAAAAAGGCGACCTGGCAGTTTTTGATATGTCTGAGGGAAAAGGACCATTGAAGCTGGATACACTTCACGAGCTAGAGGCAAAGGTCACTAAGACGAGCCTAGGAAACCGCATGGATGATATTTTTAAATATTATGAAAACAAAAAGATTGCTGCGTTGATTGTGATTAGCGATGGAAATAATAATGCAGGTAAAACATTAGTCAGCATAAAAGAAATGGCCAAAGAGCGTGAGGTGCCTTTGCTGGCAATTGGCATCGGTGCGCCGCGAGCACCTAAGGATATCGCTATCGACCATGTGATAACTCCCAAGACAGGATTTAAATCAGACAGCATCAAAGCCAATATTGTATTGAAGCGCAACAGCTTTGAAAACAGTCATATCAACTTAAAAATATTTAGCGATGGCGAACTTCTGGCAGAGAAGCAGGTTCCGCCCGGAAAGGAATCGCGGTTGGTGGTCACCCTTGGCTTTGTAGAAGAGCGCAGTGGCTTTCTCCATTATACTGTGCAAGCGGAATCGCTTCAGGGAGAAGTGCTCTATCCGAATAACGAAAAGAATTTTTCGATACAGATATTGAAAGATCCAATCCGCACATTGTTTATTGATGAGTTTCCACGTTGGGAAAGTCGTTATTGCAACATGATGTTGAAACGTGACCAGCGTATTGATTTGCGGACAATTTTTGTTGCATCGATGAAAGATGGAATTTTGGAAACGAGCAAGACAGCCTGGCCCGAGAACCAGAATGACCTAAATGGCTTTCAAATACTTGTCATGGGCGATACCAATCCCGGGCAT
>JABSQK010000252.1 GCA_013215875.1 Lentisphaeria bacterium | reverse complement strand
TTAGTCGCACAGCCAGAAAGCAGAATACCCAATTCTATCAACAAAATAATTAGGGTTGATTTGTTCATACTCATAACATATCCGATCTTATTGGAAATGTTACAAAGAATTAATATTGGATTTGCGCAATCAGATAATCAATTTTATCAATTGCGTCTTTATTCTTGGGATCCCAATATTCCCGTGTCCAGTATTTAAAATCCCCGGCTGGCTTTATTGTTTAGGTATTTTTGTTTTACTTTGCTTTATTAAGTAATAATAGATTGCGCTTGATAAAATAACCCAGCTGAAAATAATATATGGCCACATATTTAGAACCGGGCCGCCGCCACCTTCATCTTCGGGAATCATTCCACCACACAAGGGTGTTAGAATTATAAATATTAAACCTAAAAAAACACGATCCAGTATTCCATCACAACCTGTACAATTGATAAATCCACCCAAAAAACCGCCGATAATTATTGCTACAAAAAACGAAGGTACGAGTGCTATAAAAACATTTTCAAGTTTCATCGTAGCTGTACCATTATTTTCATTTGCTACTATTTGTTTTCCAGGTGTTCAAAGTTCGGCCACAGTTTTTGCCAAAGCGTATCAAAGTTTTCATTTGCTACATCACTGTGTCCTTTATAGTCCAACCAATTATCCGCACACTCAATTAAGAAGCCCTTAGTTTCCCCAACAGGAGCGAGGACAATTGGTTCCCAGTCTTCATTAAAACCAATTTCCCGTTTTGGCACGCCTTCATCATCATACTCCAACCACCAATATTTTGTTTCGGAAACTAATAAATCAAAGGCTGAGTTATCTAATGACACCAGCTTTCTCATGATTTTTTCCAGGAATGAAGGATTATCATCTCTCCACTCTTCCAGATTAATTTCAATATAATTCATATAGTCCTTTTACGTCTAACTTATTTACTATTGCCCATTTTTTATTCTCGTGTGTTGACTATAACACAAGATAGCAAAGGCAGCAACCATAAGCACTGTTGAACAGCGAACCTGGAGACTCACTAAACATTTGGGATGAACCGCCCATTTTTACTAGGCTACTGAGAACTTTGTTATTAAAATCTATGTATTTCCCCAATATGTATCTATATTGAGGCTGTGGTGGTGATCTCCTTTTTATTTTGAATATCCACACACTAATTTAACTAAAAGGATTTTATGAGACCTATACTTATTATTCTGCTGAGCATGGGCATATTAAATTTTCTCTATGCAAACAAGGTAGACAACGATCTTGGCAAATATGCTGCAATTATTGGAAACAATATGCTGGTGAAAAATCAGCAGGATAAAAACGGACTGATTCTAATTCGCTATGCGCTTTGCATTAACCCGGATAATGAGAATGCTATTTTAGCTCAAGGTCTCATCCAACGCGGCCTAAAACCAAATAAAATAAAAAGCAAAGCAAAAATAAAAAGCTTCCTTGAGATTCTCATTAAGCGCAATCATGAATTGATGAAGAAAACATCCGACAATGACGCTCTCAGATCCCTCTGCAATCTAAATGTAAAAGTAGCTGAAGTATTCCTCCCAAATAGCAAAAAAGTCATCATCCAACTGGTGAAATTGGAAAATGCCGGGTTTGATAAAAAGCTCGATGAATTACTCAACTCCGAATTTGATTTAGATAAACTATTTAATAAAAAGAAGTCGGCTCCCAAAGAGGAAAAAGCAGACGATGGTAAAGATGCGACCGTTGTTCCACGAAATGATGATACAAAATTCAAATCTGCCGAGCTCATTACATTAAAACGCAAAAAAAAGTTCAAATTACCGATGGATTTTAGCCGCTTCTTAAAACTGCATTATGATTTTGAAGAAATAAAAAAAAGCGAGTTATTTGATGCAACCAGCAACCATAGAAACGGTGAACTAAATAATGTCGAGATTGTAAAAGGTATTAGAGGCCATGCAGGGAAATTTAATGGGCAAAGCTCTTTTATTAAAGCAAAAGGTTTCGACTTCTCACCCACGTGGCCACTCACATTTTATATGAAAGTTAATAGTTTGCACAATAGAAGAGAGCATGGGATTTACTCACGTAATTACACAATACCATCGAAAAGAAGCAATGAAGTATGGCGGGATCATTACTTGTATATAAGCAGCTATTACTCGTCTCGTGGTAGATCAAGCAGTACATATATTCGTCCTGTATGGGATAATAGCTATTACAATAGACGTGCCGAATTAAATACGTTGGATAAATGGCAATTCTGGGCAATTACATGCAATTGGAGAAATAAAAGTTCAGAACTATCTATATACATTGATGGCGAACGAGTTTCAGGTATAAATATCAAGAAAAGATCCTATTTACAAAATGGAGGCGAACTTTACTTTGGAAAAGTTCATCACAAAAATTATTACCTGAACGGGTACATGGACGACATCATGTTTTTTGATAAGGTTTTCAATAGTAGAACTATACGAAAACTACACAGCTGGCTTAAAGAAAATAAATAAGCATCGGCAAAATAAAAATCCAAGCTTACTTAGTTTTCCAGTATTCACATACTTCCAACGTCTGGGCTCACTTGCCTGGCAGCTTGCCCGACAGGTCCGTGTTGAGCGACTTGTTAGCTTTCTTTGACATTTTGTAGTGTAGGTCATACGCGCGACAGTTCCAGAGGCTCATTGCATGATCAGCCCTAAGAGTGCCTTCCTCATCTTCAAACACGTTAATTCTCTCGTGGAAGCTGGGCAGATAATGTTTCCATAGCCCCCCCTTCCTATCTTTCACAATAAAATAGAATCCGGGGTCTCCATATTTCTTCCCCTTCGATTCCAGCTCCAAGTTTCCATCCGAGTCACAACTCATCCGCATAACCACTGTCGCACTTCCCTGAGGCAAAGGAAAAATCACCTTGAGACAGTTTTCGCCAGAGGGAATCCGGCACTGCGTATAGATGCCAGCATAAACCACTTCGTCGTTTTTCTTCAGACGTCGATACCAAATACGATAGACAGTTTTTCCGTCGCTGTCGACCAAACTAATGATGTCACTTTTAATCCCCAAAGCAGTGTCCATAGAACTCTGAGGCAAATTCAGTTGCTGAATCCGCTGACTGAATAGCTTGTAAACGATATACCCAAAACTTCCAAAAACAGGCTTCCACTGAGTCCACACGTCCAAGTCAAAATTGATCGTTCTCTTGTAAAATTCTTCAATTTTTGGATTAAGTGATTTTGCCAAGTCGTCGAAACCGTCAACCAATCCCGAGTCAGGTGCATTTATCTCAATAGTGAGATTTTCTTCCTCGGCGACTCTGGCTATAAACTTGTCGGCAATACCGCCGATGTCTCCGATGGGTCCCAGCAGCCAATTATCATCATCAACGTTAACCCGTCTTCCCAAAATAATGTTCCAAAGTTGAGTCAGCCAATCGAGAGGATTCTGGGATTTAGGGAATGCCATAATTTAAGCTAACGTCCCAAATGAACTGTGCGTTTACGCATCAGCTCAAATTGCTTCTTAGGCTTTGGATACGCAAATAAGGTTGATACATTTTTAAACATTTAACGAATATGATTGTGTAGCGACTCTAAGGCCCTTGTACAGGCTAAATTTATGTCTTCCTCAGTAGTGTCTACTAAAGAACCTCTAAGTTTAACCAATTCAAATTTACCGCTAATATGCATTTTAGAAAGAGTTTTAGTTATTGAGTTCATAGCACATTCAACCCAAGCGGGCATTGTTTTACAATTAACTTCATATTTCGATTCAATTACTTCGTCTGGGATACTGTTCAAAATGCTTACCGAAGAAGTGAAACTATGCTTAATAGTTACTTCAGCAAAATGACAGACGTCATTTCTGACTTCTCTGACTAATCCTTGATATTCTTGATGCATGATTAAGAGCCTAACGTTTTAAGTCTCCGGCTTGTCCGGAGAAGTTGCTTATTATGTCTTTATTCTCAATTCTTCATACTCTTCACGTAATAATGGTACAGACCGCTCCAACCCATTAGAACTAACAAGGGAGATTAATTTTCCAATAAATTCCTTGGCTTGGGGTAGTTCCAGAGAAATGATTTCAAAAGGTAACCATTCATCATTCAATGCCTGTTCGTATCCTTCAATTATTTCTAGAAAATATTCGCCAACCACTGTATTTCGAAATTCAGAATATTTGTTTCCATCATTTAAATATTCGCTAAGTTCTTTAATATTCGCCGCCCCTGGTACATCATTACTTCTCCACCTACCTGAAGCGTACATCTTCTTGCTGATATTTATTATGGCTTCTTCTATTTCATCCATGATTATCTACTGACATAACTCTTTATGCAGACCCCCCGCCTTAAGCTATAATAATAAGGTTTTGCCCACATGTTCCGTACATTTGTTTCATAATTGTAGCAATATACCCCTTATTTGGGGCTTTTGCCAATCAATCGTTACTTATTCCGGCATGCAGCGGAATGCGGCATAAGTGACGTGTTCAGCATTTTTTTTATGGAAGAAATACCCCTTTTTTTTATACATATAAATATAAAAGAAGGAATTGATACTGGAAAAATATGACTTGCACCGTAGTTTCAATAAATGATTTTTTTGAACAATTAATAGGCACCTTAAAGTATGGCAATTGAAGCAAAAGCGATCGCTGGGGTTGGTGACAACAAAGTAGAACTCATAGATATTTCTCGTGAGGATCTGGCAGCTAATGAAATACTCGTTGAACTCGAATGTTCAGCAGTAAGCGCCGGTACTGAACTCTATAGTATCTCCAGAGCGACTGCCGAAAACCCAGCCATCACAGGCTATGCTCCCATTGGACGCATTACTGAAATTGGGGCTGATGTGAGTGGTTTTGAAATTGGTGAGCGGGTCACTTACTTTTCCCCTACAGCCGGAGGCGGTGGACATCAGTCCCCTGCCCGTATTCTGGCGGATCCATCACACCTTGAAAAATGGGGGAATAATTTCTGTCTCAAAATTCCCGAATCTGTTTCATCTGAAGCCGCGGCTTATGCCGGTATCTCATCCATATCTATGCTGGGCTGCGACTTGGCATCGCCACAGGAAGGCGACAAGGTATTGATTATTGGCCAGGGTATTATCGGTCTCTATGCCACTCGCCACTTTAGTTTGGCCGGAGCAGAAGTCATCGCTGTGGACCTGCAAAATAGCCGTTTGGAAAAAGCAAAATCTTTCGGAGCCAGCCACACAATAAATCCAGGTGATGGTGATATGGTGGAAGCGGTAAAAGAAATTTGGCCCGGGCGGGCGGATATCATTGTCGATGTAACTGGCAGCTACAAGGTCGTTGAAGATTCCATTCCAGCAATTCGCCAAAAGGGCAAGTATGTCTTTCTCGCCTGGTATAAGGGCGCTGGATTTAATCTGGAATGTTTACACGGCCGTGTATTTGAAGCGTATTTTCCTTGGACCCTGCAGACTGATCTGGTGCGGCGCTCGCTTGAATTGATGCGCGATGGAAAGATTGATTCTCAATCATTGATCTCGCACCGTTTCAAACCGGCCGATGCCAACGAGGCCTATGACCTATTGCGCAGCGGCGATGACAGCTGCAGTTCCGTAATTTTTGACTGGAGATAAGCTTGCTTCTCAATGACGATCAGATTGAGCAATTTCATGAACTGGGTTATGTGCGAATCCCCAATCCCTTTCCCGAAGAACTTCTTATCCGCGTAAAAGATCGCATTGCGGCAATAAATATCGAATACCAAAACGATGAATGGCCGGAAGGCAGTAATCCGTGGGCCTGTCGTTTTCTACTGCTGAAAGAGATCGCGATTGAGCTCGTGGAAGCACCCGAAATATTGGAATGCGCCAGACAACTTTTAGGAACCGAAGATATACATCAGGGCGCCTGCGGGCTCATGGATAAGCAGCTTGAAAATGAGCGCGGATTACGGCAAACCCTGTGGCACTACGATGGTTCAAGTGACTATTCACAGGTTTCCTTTCGTACTGCCTTCGATCTGCATGACCAGGGCATTGGGCCTTTACGACTTATTCCCGGAAGCCACAAACGGGACCCGGCAGACGTCCGTGCCGAACTGGAAGCCAATGAACCAGAAAGCGACTGGGATGATGACTTGATGTTTGCCAAATACCCCAACGAAATAGAAGTGGAACTAGATCCCGCAGAAATGATTATTTGGACACCGAATTGCTGGCATGCTACCGGACTACAAACAGATCCCGGGCCACGGCGGGTAATGGGTTGGAATTATTATCCCCGCATCGGACGTACGCGCGACAAGGATGCGATTCTGAAAATTTTCGCCGACGAAATTCCCAATTGGAGCGATGAACGCAAGACGCTTTTTGGATTGATAGATCAAAACGTATTAAACTAATAAAAGAACGGATACCCGCCGATATGACATTATCTGATTTAGAAAAAGAATTTAACACAGGGTCCATGGCCAGAGATAGCTGGCTGGGACGTTTTCACAGTGAAATAAAATATGCCGAAGGTCTGTGCGATATACATCCAGGCAAGGCAAGTAAATGGCGCAAGTTAATTTCCCAAGCGTGTGCAATAGTTGGTTCCGCGGCAAATAAATCGACCGGAAATTACAAATCAGCGGTAAAGAAAGCAGAAGCTGTTCTGGAACCGATAGCTAAAGTTGCGAAAACTTATCACGTGCATTGCATCGGCCACGGCCATATCGACATGAATTGGCGTTGGTCCTGGCAGGAAACTGTCGCTGTAACAAATGATACCTTTACCACCGCCCTGCGGCTAATGGATGAGTTTCCGGACTTTCGCTACAGCCAAAGTCAAAGTGCGGTCTATGCCTTGATCAAACAATACAATCCGGAACTGATGGATCGTATTCGTGAGAAAATAAAAAGTGGTCAATGGGAACATACTGCGAGCCACTGGGTGGAAGGCGATAAAAATATGGCCGGCACCGAAGCCATGTGCCGACAGGTGCTCTATGCCCGCCAGTTTGCCAAAGACGAATTTGGTCTCGAGCCGGAGGATGTTCCGGTCGATTGGCAACCGGATAGCTTTGGCCACTCTCACGGGGTTCCCGGCTACCTCAATGAGTCGGGTATAAAGTACTATTACTTTACCCGCCTGGGTACTATTGGTCCGTGCCCACCAGTCTTTCACTGGAAGGGGCTGAACGGCAGCACTGTACTTGCCCACCACGCCGAGACGTATAACGGCTACATGACAAGCGCCTTCATTGGCAAATTTATTACATACTCAAAAGAAAGTGGACTGAAAAATTTCTGTCATTCCTATGGCGTGGGTAATCATGGCGGCGGCCCGACCCGCACCAATATTCTGGCGATATACGAAATGGATAGCTGGCCCGTTTTTCCAAATATGAAAATGTCCACAGCGAAAAATTATTTCGAATCCATTGAAGCGGAGAAAGTTGATATTCCTACTATTGACCGGGAGCTCAACTATTTTGCCCAGGGCTGCTATACCAGTAACGATCGTATAAAACGCTGGAACCGCATCGCCGAATCACGACTGCCCGATGCTGAAGCAGCGGCTACACTGGACTGGGCTTTGCTCGGTAGCAGCTACCCGACTGCCAGTCTGACCAAGGCCTGGCAGGATACGCTCTTTGGACACTTTCATGATATTCTTCCCGGATGCAACCAGGATATCTCGCAGGATTATACCTCTGGAAAATTCCAGGAAACCATGGCGACAACAGCCATGGTTGAAACAAATGCTTTGCGCCGCATTGCCGCAGAGGTCGATACCTCAGGCGATGATGTTGTGCTAGAGCCAAATACTCCGGCACTCTACCGCCGTGAAAGCGCCGGAAACGGTGCAGGCTTCGGCTCTGAAGAAGGCATGATTTCACAATATGAAACAGTCCAAAAGAAGCTTTTAAAACATGGGTATGAGCAATATGAAATTT
>JABSQK010000251.1 GCA_013215875.1 Lentisphaeria bacterium | reverse complement strand
CCATAGTGTGGTAAGCCGGTTGCAAATGGCGGACCGTCATAAAAGACAAATTCCTCTGCATGCTTTCTCGCTTCGAGGGATTTTTCAAATATGCGATTTTCTTTCCAGAATTGCAGGACGTCTTTTTCAAGATTTGGGAATGATATCTGTGAAGATACTTTTTCGAACATTATTATTTATTCCTTGCTACAGTTAAATTTCTTTAACAGAATCTATTTTAGGGTAAGGAATACGTAAGGTCTGCTGTTTTCCTGTTGAGTTTATTGTTTCAATAACAACAAAGTCGGAGTCTGCCTGAGAAATACGTTCGAATCTGACTTCGTTTCCTTCTATAACCATCATAAATGGGCCTCTATGATTACCGGAACCATCATACATAGCAGTCTGAAAATAAATCTGATTATATACATTCGTTTTGGTCTCCATCGTTTCTTCACTAATAAAGCCACTTTCATCTGATTGGCCAATTTTCATTTTATCACCACCTGCGGATGGTGGCGGACCTGTAACCCGCAAGCCATTTTCATCTACTTCTTCCACATGGTCAACAGGTGGTTTTAGAACACTAAATGCAAAGATGGGGTAAGCCACTGGTAATAGTAATCCAGCGACAAAGTGTATACGCGGACCACGAAGTTTTGATTCAGCAATTGTTGATGATATTGCTGCAGAACCGAGCAGGACTAAGAGGACAGCTGCAGCACTTATGAAAAGAGCGATACTTTCACCTTCCACAATCCATTCGATATAAACTGTAAGATCTTGCTCCATGAGCTTATCTCTACTCGCCTTGAACAATCCCTCAGGAACTTCTTCAGATAGTTCTGATTCAGTCACTTCTGATTCAGCTAGTTCTGATTCAGCTAGTTCTGATTCAGTAAGGTCTG
Source organism: Lentisphaeria bacterium (assembly GCA_013215875.1). Classification (GTDB taxonomy): domain Bacteria; phylum Verrucomicrobiota; class Lentisphaeria; order JABSQK01; family JABSQK01; genus JABSQK01. The sequence goes on along the minus strand of JABSQK010000251.1, from coordinate 2,645 downwards.
ATTCTTGACCATATAATGCACCTAGAACAATAAATAAAAGTATATATATAAATTTTTGCATGCTTACTCTTGGAGATCTTTTAGTGCTTGTTTTTTATCTTTAAGTGGTAGCTTCTTCCAAGCTGCTCTTAAAGTATTTCGTTTCTTAGGACTGAACCCCCGCTTTTTTAAAGCGATATCAAGCTGCTCCTCTAGGGATAACGCGGCCTCAAATTTTCTTGAAAGTTGATAGTTTTCGATATCCACCCCAATCCACACCAGTTTCTCAAGTGGAATTGCTTTATCAAAATTGGCTGCATTGCGGACTGCTGGTTCTATTTTACCATCTTTTTTCCATTCCTCAAAATGAATCAGAAGTTTTGTGGATTTGTCTTTGGCTGGTTCAAGTATCCGATATTTTCTGGAATCAAATCTCGACTTTTTATAAACGACTTTCTCTGTGATTCTAAATTCATCTAAACGTATTTCCGTTCCTTCTACCAAATCAACATATATATCCAGTGAAGATACAAAAAGTGCAGGTGTTTTTATACATTTTTCTTCCGCTACTTTTTTGCCATTGATATAGAGATAGAATTTCTTTCTTTTTTCCGGGCTATATACTGCGACAATATGAATCCAGCCTTTATCAGATGGAAGTTTTGTTTTACATTTTTTGGATTTACTTATAACAGCCCCTGGTATTCTAAAGTTTAAATAAAATTTTCCACTCTTGGTTTTGTTGATATATAATTTGAATTGCTCCTCATCACTGGAATTCTTAATGTAAAATTGTTTCACTCCCTTAAAATTTGTAATATATATCCAGCACTCCAGTGTGAACGGCTTATCTGAATCCAGTAATTCTGGTGTTGGGATTTGGATTTTCTGTTTTCCTTTAAGGTGCAGTGCCCATTTGTGCAGGTACGTCTCTACAGGTTCTTTTTCAATGGGTCCACCCGTATGTTTAGGTACTTTGGGCGGTGCAAAATCCGGAGTATCAGGAGGCGAAAGTACAAATCCTATAATTCCAATTACAATCAGAGAGACAACTGCTACAGACGAGTAAATTATGATTGGTTTTTTATTTATTTTCTTTTCTTTTGTTTTCTCAGTGAATGATTTATTTAATGTTGTGCTGTCATTGGAAATCGAAAGACTCTCACTATCAGGATCGGAGTTTCTATTCTCTTCTTGAGCAGGACTTCCTTCTCCATGTGAGGGAATCGAAATGTTTGATTTTTCGGGGACAACTGAATCTGCCTCTATTGAAGCAGCCTTATTGGGATCCTCCTTCGAATCCACACTAATCTTCAAGCCTTTTCCAGGTCCATAACCTTCTGCACCCGGCTGATTCGGGTTGACCTCACCTGGTTCAGTCGGTTTTATATCTATTGTCGTTTCTTCCTTTTCTTCCCGACTTATGGTAAGCTTTACCGCTCCGCTGTCACCCTCAGATAAATTTACTTGCGGTTCAATGCTTAGAGCAGGAGCTAGCTCCTCTTCAGGCTTGTCTGTACTTGGGTGGAGCGCTTTGAGTTCGGATGTTTCCGCTAAAGCCGGATTGATATTTATTTCTGAATTTTCCGTATCTTCAGATGGCATAGAAAACATAGAGTTTTCAGATTCAGGCAGTTTAAGACCAATAGCTGTATCACTGGGAGGTATAATAATCTTCGGAGGCGCCTCTTTCACGCGCTCAGCTGGCGAATCTTCTACTGGCTTGGAACTGTCCTGTTGAGCTTTTGCCATGAGCGAGGTAATTGCCTGTAGAAACTCCTGCTCGTCATCGATAAAACGAACTTCAGCCATCTCTTCTTCGGTCATAGTATCAATCAAATTTGCAATGTTATTTTCAGGTAATCCAACAAGTTTTGCAATTCGCTCAATAAATTTTTGTTTGTCTGTCATGTTTATTTATATACCCATACTATTTGATCATTACGAAAAGGTTTATATTGTAAGGACATTTTGCAGTCAAATCAAGCTAAATTAGCTAAATAAGGTAACTTTCATGAGTAATTTTTTGTCCGAACACTACTTACTTTCAAATAAGTCTTCTGAATCAATATATAGTGAAATAAACGCATTGCCAATCCTCGATCCGCACAACCACGCAGATGTTAAAGAAATTGCCGAAAATGAGCCGTATCCCGATATTTGGCAAATTGAGGGTGCAACAGACCATTATGTGTGGTCACTCATGCGTAAATTTGGTATAGATGAAGACCTGATTACAGGTTCAGCCTCACCTGAAGAAAAATGGCAAATGCTTGGCAATATTTTTGAAGAAATTGCTGGAAATCCTACCTATGAGTGGATTCATCTCGATCTCAAACGCATTTTAGCTATTGATGATAATCTAAGTTCTGATACTGCAGGCGCTATTTTTAAGAAAGCGCGCGAAATCCTTAGTACCGAGGAGATGCGACCACAATCAATTCTTAAAAAGATGAATATTGAGGCTATGTGCTCAACAGACGACCCCATTGATTCTCTCGAATACCACCAATCGTTGAATGCGGATTCGTCCATAGCGGGTCTGATTCGCCCTACATTTCGGCCAGATGCAGCCATGAATATATTCAAAGCAGAATGGTTGGATTATATCAGCAAGTTTGAAGAGCGGGTAAATACAAAGTTTAAATCAATCAGCGATCTAATTG
>JABSQK010000250.1 GCA_013215875.1 Lentisphaeria bacterium | reverse complement strand
CCTATAATGTTTGGGTTGCCCAACCTGGATTCCTCTTCCAACCTAGATATCAAAATATTTTGTATGGCGATGGGCATGTCGTACTGCAGAAAGATTTCTACAAGGATGGGCTTATCAGAACGGGGGGCGATATGAACTGGTCTAGTTCCTGGCCTGGTTTTATCTATCACTTCTGGGAAGGCTCTCCAAAATAATGTTGGTTTAATAATTCCAGCCAAAGTTTCTCACCTCAATACCATAGTTTCACTAAATTGTGTCTCTTTTTGGTAATAGTCCTTGAGTTTATATACCTCGATATTAGGATATGGTAACTAAGGTATTGGGAACTCTCAATACACATCAAGGGATAACTATGAAAAATACAAAAGTAACTGTTGCATCTTTAAAGTCTGTTTTAATTGATCCCCAACAAAATATTGATCATGTCCGAGAGGCTTGTGCTATCGCTGAACGGGATAATGCCCGTATGCTATTCTTGCCAGAGCTCATGTTAACAGGGCATGGCGCCCATCCTAAAATGGCAAAAAATGCTGAGCCGGTTCCTGAAGGACCGTTAAGTTCCGCGATTGTTGAATTATCTAAAAAACATAATCTTTGCATTTGTGTCGGTATCGCTGAACTAAAATCCGGTATTGTTTATAACAGTCAGTTTGTTGTGGATCGTGGTGAGTACCTGGGACTCCAACGAAAGATAAATTTATCCGGTGATGAATATTGCCATTTCGGAGCAGGTGATACAATCGAATCATTTGATATTGGCGATATTCGTTTCGGCATCATCATCTGCTATGACAATTATTTCCCGGAGTTGGCACTGATCCACAGTTTAAATGATGTGGATCTCATTCTGGCTCCGCATGCTGCGCGCACAGGCGATTGGCCGGATCCAAAACCAGACGGTTTTGATGAAGAGAAAGTTAAAGAACAGCAGCAGTCATGGGCAAAAATTCATCGAGCCCGGGCATTCGATCATAATGTATTTGTTCTGTTGAACGATGTTGTTGGGCCATCGACTGAAGGTCTGGAAAATGTTGTGGCCAACCATACGGGTACAGTCATGGGTTTTGAGCCAGGCGGCAATCTCTTTCTCGAATCGAAACGCACAGAACTTGTTGATGAAATTGTCACCGTTGAACTTAATAAAGAGAAGCTCAGTTATAACCATGCACCGAAACGAAATCGACAATTGGCTAAAGTCATTCGGATGCTTGAAGAAACACGGGATGGTAATTGAGAAAAAGCGACTGTTTTTTCTATGACGAATCGGGGAGCAAATAGTCAATCATGAAAAGAAATTGTCGATCTGCGCATTGAAGTTGAGCGCTTAATGTATGGGAAAAAGATTCGGATAACTGGGGACTCGAAACCAGTAATGGCTAATCCCGTATCAGTTCAGTTTTTACTTTAATAGATCTAAAGCCTTTCGTATATTGAGTTCGAGCATATCATCGATACCACTTTTCAATAAAAATGGGTGTCCAAAAGGAATCATGGATTGATCAGCTTCGTAACCACCTTCTTCAAGAATTTTATCAGTTGGTATATACCCAGGTAAGCCATTGGCATATGCAATAAAAAATGGGAACCGTGTTCCACTCATCTTCTTTGCTAATTTTCCAGATACATGGCAAATTTCTCCAGACATAGCGAGCACTACACAGTCTTTGGAAATTTGCCAGGCTGTTACTTCCATTTCCATACCATGGCGTTCATTATGTGCTCGATAGCTTACAGTTTTATGGTAATCGTCACTGGCAGTATCTATGCCCGTTGGTTTTTGATCGCTGTAAGGTAAAACAAAAGATGACCGGGATGACGCAAAGGATGCGGTAATTTTTTTCATCTTATTTTTTAGCGTAGTCTCTACAGACTTGGCAATAATATTACCATATTCAAGTACATCATTTGAATCTCCGACACGAAATGATTTTCCATCCTCAGTCATACATGGCACACGTATATCAGCGGCTGCACCTTGGAGAAACATAGCATGGCGCGTTTTATAACTTGAAGCCCTTATAACTCGGGCTGCAGCCGCAGGGTAGTCTCCTGAGATATTATAGCCACCTCGAGTTGTTGGATGGCAGGCATAATTAAGCACGATTATTTCTTCATCTTTGCCTTTGACCTGAAGGACGGGTAATGAATGATCGACTGATCCATTAGGGTTTGGTGACATCAATACATCGCTTATCTGCCCGTCTTTATCCCTGACAATAAAACGCCGATTCATCCCTAGAGTACATCGGCCAATGCCGGCAAATAGCACGCCCTTTTTTAATTCGGAGCTAAGAATTTTTGTAATGGTTTCTTTAATTCGTTTCTCAAGAAAGCTCATATAGTCAGGATTCATTTTACCCACACTATCGATAAGGCGAATCGTGGCGGGGCCACAATGAGTATGTGTGGCGCTAAAAATAATTGATGCCATGGACAACTCGGGTTTCTTTTTGCTGATCCATCGACGTAGGCGATCGGCAAATTCTTTTTCGAAACCGGCTAAATCTGCACTAATCAAAATTAATATTCCGCCCTTTTCATCATCCAAAAGCAAGGCCTGCAAATAGAGGTCATCATAAATACCATGTGAGGTATTTTCTCTTGCGTAACCCGCTAAGCCTGTTCCCACCAAAGGGGTAATACATGTCATGGAATGGGCGTATTTCATAATCGTTCAGTATAAGACTGAAGCTTTTAATAGCAAGGACATAAGATCAAGACTTCGCAGATGCAGTGGCAATTATCGAAGTTTTATGCGGTATTTTGGATTTTTAGAAAACATAAAGCTCTCCAATAGTTTTAACTGCCTTCCCAAGACCAACAGAAGAAAGAGGCGTAAGGACCATTATCAATACTGGATTCAGCTTCCTCAAAAATAGGTGTGCTGTAATAGCCATAACCCATTCCTTCTACATGGCCATCAGAAAAGGCAATCCCCTGGTAAGCAGGCGTACGAGCTAAAACCGGGCTCCAGTTTTTTCCATTTGCATGATTGAAATTATTTCCGCCATTTCCCCACTCAACATAATCAACTGCGATGACACGTTCATCAGCACGGGACTCTCCCGCTGTTACTGCAGGAGCCATATGATCAGGATCCCAGTGTGCCTTGGCACCAACGGCCATCTCACCATCCACAGAATAGCCTGAAACAAGGACGTAGTTCGTTTGGTAGTTATTATCTTGTGGTTCGGACCAGTTAGGTCCAACACTTTTTTGAATCTGAGAGGGACAGGTAACAACTTCGGGAGTCAGGCCATATTCCATCCAGGTTGGATCCCAAGCTGTTCCAACATGTCGCCAGATTGTCGTTTCATCCGCACCATATCTGTCAAAGCATGCCTGGCTTGTAGGTGTATAATGTTTCCATTGATGGGGCCATATGTCCCCACCACCACAGCCAATCTTATAACCACGAGGATAAAGACCATTTTCATCTCCGCTGAACATATTGCTGGCTAAAGTGATCTGCTTCAAATTACCAAGACAAACAATGCGTCTGGCTTTTTCTCTCGCCCGTGCCAGAACAGGCAAGAGCATAGCAGCAAGAATAGCGATGATAGCAATAACAACAAGTAACTCAATCAAAGTAAACGCTCTGCGTTTACTTTGCCTCCTCTCAGTAACGCTACGCGTAACCTGCCGGACTTGCGCTCTTCGAGCTTTGGGTTCAATCATGCTTCGCATAATTTGCCGGCCTCCCGCTCGCAAGCGAGCTTGTGAGTACACTTTGCTTTCGTTAGCTTCTCGTTCATGCTTCGCATAAACTGACAGCTTGTCATTTCTGAAGAAACTCTTGGTTCTATCAAAGTAAATCTAAAGCGAGTTTTCGAAAAAGGCTTTCCCATGATTAAATCCTTTTTTTGATTAGTACGATTGCACTTTATTATTAAAATATTGCACTTTTTTAAAAAATTCAAATTGAATAGCCATATTTACTTGATTATTAGTCATTTATGGATTTTTATGCTGGAATAATAATGTTGATTAGGGGCCGATTATGATAAGGAGAGTGCGGGGACAGATTATGAATAAAGGTAAACATAGGAAACTTAATACTCGGTATTTAGGCTCTTAGGGAGCGTCCTCGTCCTGTACCTTCCAAAAAAGGATTAATTGCCTTCCCAAGCCCAGTAGATACTGAATCCATTCAAACGCCAGCTGGCGTTTGATGCAGTCATAAATGTATTATAATTATTACTAATACCTTCCACATGGCCGTCACCAAAAAGAAGATTCTGGAATTCGGGAAAAAGAGGCTCCCCGGAGCTCAAATTACCATCATTAGCCGGATGTGGTGTAAGCCATGTAGATCCCAGGTCTGAATAATAATTGTCTGCTGAAAGTATTTTTGTATCCATATTGTTGTCACCGAGTGTATTTACAGGAAGATAAACATTCTGAATTGCGCTGCCACTTGACCCACCGACAGGTGTTGCGATCAGGTCTCCGTAGCCACCTACGTATGTATAATGGATTGCAAATTCATTGTCCCAGCCCCCTTTGTAAAAAGGATGTCCATTCACATCTCCCGATGGACAGCGAAACATTTCAAGCTCGAAGCCATACTCGGCCCATGTCTCTAATGTATGCCCACACTGCCATTGCCAATCATCTGAATATTCACCAATTCCAAAGCCGCCCCAGTAGCTACCAGGAGTCATATTATCCCAACCCCAACGCATCCAGCTCGCCCATGGGTAGCTGTTTGCCTGACGATAGCCACGGGGGACTCGTGATTCAAAATCATTAGCAAATGAATTTGCAGCGATACCCATTTGATGCAAATTTCCAGCGCAGAGAATTCGGCGAGCTTTTTCCTTGGCGCGTCCCAAAACGGGGAGAAGCATAGCCGCGAGAATAGCGATGATAGCAATAACTACAAGTAATTCTATGAGTGTAAATTTGGATTGATTTTTCCGATCAAGTTTTTTCATACTTTGAATCCCATGTTGTTTTCATTAAAACTAGCAAATTATTTCAAGAATTCAAACCAAATCAAACATATTTACTTGATTATCAAATATTTAAACTTGGTCAGTATATGTACACTAATGTACAATTTGATTCATGACTGTTTAGAATCCAGAAATATCCCATGTTGGATAATAGACGCTCGCAATAATTGTGCCAACATGGACTAGAAATGATTTTATGATGAATGGGGAAGATATTTTTTTAGAAAAAAAACATTGTCAGTAATGCAATTACATTACTGACAATGTTTGAAATTTGTAGATTATAACTGTTGTTCAAGTACGAAGTAGTGTCCTGGATTCCACGCCTGGCAGACCAAGTATAATGTACCATCTACAATGTGCATTACTGCATTATGAATGTGCTGGGCTAATTCTACGCCAAGTTCTTCTTTAGGACGCACAATAGAAAGCAGCTCATAAGTTT
>JABSQK010000025.1 GCA_013215875.1 Lentisphaeria bacterium | reverse complement strand
ATATAAACGTTACATTTTCCTCATATCTTTTTATAATAGAGTCTGTAATCAGTTTCTCGTTTTCTTTATCCTCAAATTGCTGCATATAGTCTGTTGCTTGTTCGGCAATCTTCTGGCAGGCATCGTCATTATCTCTGCACCACTGTAAGACTTCTTCCAGATTGTCCATAGCTGGGTTTAGTGGCACATAATGTTCATAGGGTATTAGTGTATCCTCCATTGCCCACGAAATTTTAGTAGGAGCTGCCATAATTACAACAGAGTTGGAAAGTAATTGCCATTTAAGACCGGAGGCTACATCGTTGCCTTCAAGACTTATAAGATACTTATATTTCAACTGCCCTTTGCATGAAACTGCTCTTTTCAATAAAACTTTCCAGCTTTTATGCACACCGGATTTTAACTTATGAAAGCCAATATTGTGGTCTTTATGATAGAGTCGTACAAAGTTTGTTCGTGGAGAAGAGCTATCCATTTCATCCAGCGGGTTTTGGATACATTTATTATTCATTGTGGTTGGAGCACCACGCCAAATAACTTTATCGGATTTCTTTTTCCATAAACGGTCGCACCCTTTAGACAGGTCGATATGGCATTGGGTGGTCCAATGCCTTTTAGGTTTTAATTTTAAAAGTATACCCATTCTATTTTCTCCTGACCAGGATGCCTTCGTCAGGATAGGTAAATCAACTTCTTTGGATTTTGTTGCGTTTTGAATTTTATATCTATCTAATTTTATGTCACCCATTACTGCTAAATAAATACCATCATCAGTGATGTAAGAATATAAAGGTTTTTTATAACCCCTTTTCATATTTTTTGAATCTAAGAGAGTCGCTTTTTCGATAAGACATATACCATTGGTGTTCGTTGATTTTGAAAAATCCTCTTTATTTAAAGTGATTTTTTCATCATACCACCTGCCCATATAATACTTTACTCGTTCGTCATTCGTCATTTTAATTTCAGTAGATTTTTACCGTGTTAATTCCCAATTAAATAAACGTCACATTTTCTTCATATCTTTTTATAATAGAATCTGTAATAAGTTTCTCATTTTTCTTATCATTAAATTGCTGCATATACTGTGTTGCTTGTTTGGCAATCTTCTGGCAGGCATCATCATTTTCTTTGCACCACTGCAAGATCTCTTCCAGGTTATCCAACGATGGGTTTAGTGGTACATAATGTTCATAGGGTATTAAGGTATCTTCCATTGCCCACGAAATTTTCGTAGGAGGCGCCATGATTACAACAGAGTTGGAAAGCAATTGCCATTTGAGACCGGAGGCCACATCATTGCCTTCGAGACTTACAAGATACTTATACTTAAACTGATCTTCGCTTGAAGCTTTATCTTTCAATAAAACGTGCCAACTATCGTGGGCATAGGGACGCATCTTATGAAAACCAACATTATAGTCTTTATAATAAAGTCGAATAAAGTTTGCTCGTGGAGAAGAATTATCCATTTCATCCAATGGTCTTTTAATATGTAAATGATCTATTGTCGTTGGACCACCACGCCAAATAATGTCATCAATTTTATCATTCCATAAAATATCTTTTCCTTTAGACATAGCGACATGGCATTTTGTGGTCCAATGCCTGGGAAGTGTTAATTTTAGAAGTATACCCATTCTTCTTTCTCCTGCCCAAGATGCTTTGGTTAGGATAGGTATGTCATTCAATTTGGAATTTGTTTGTTTTTTAATTGCTTTTATATCTAATTTTATGTCACCTAATGCGACCAAATAATTACCATCATCTGTGAAGTAAGTATATAATTCTTTTTTATATTCCGACTTATAATCCAATGATTCCAAAAGCATTGATTTCTCCACGAAACATATCCCTCTGCAATCAAGTGATTGTGTAAAATCCTCTTTCTTTAAAATAATTTTTTCATCATACCACCTGCCCATATAATATTTGATTCGTTCGTCATTCGTCATATGAGATTCCATATACTATTCTCCAGTATTTTTAATATCGATACACAGTTTATTGCTTTTAGATTATGAAGGAAAGATTAACTAAAAATAGAAATCTAATTTGGCAAAAAACTCATGTGGAACATATTCTATTGCTATCTATGTTCAATAAAAGATCGCATATTCTTATTACAAACCTTAATAAGGCATTCCCTTTAAACGATATTAGAAATTTAAGTTATAGCATAATATTAATATGTGGCAATTAAGCTTCGCTGCAGCTAGCACCAAATGCGAAGCAGGAATAACACCGGTGGTGCCGCAACTTAATTTCCACAGACATGCTTTCCTTCAGGGTATTGCCAAAATCATAGTCCGGGTCATCATCCACAAGCGTACATGCATAGACACCCAGACGGCCGGATTTCTTAACAATCATTCGGCTGTACTTGCACATAAATGCATTTCGCTGCTCTTCAGATAAGTATTTAGTCATACAACTTTCGGTGATGTGCGGTACTTCAGGAATTGTTCCCGGTGCATGAAAATCGGGAAATTTTATAATATTAATCGTCAATGGAATTCCGGCTTCTTCAAAAAATGTTTCGTATGATTTATCCACAGCCACACTATCTTCATCTGTCAGCATCAGTCGGGCAATAGAAACCGTGAAACCTTCCTGGTGCAAACGACCCAACGTTTTTAACGCTTTCTTGAAATTACCCCGCCCACGTGATTCATCGTGTTTCTCTGGGTCCGGATGATCTAGGCTCACTCGAAAATTCACATCGTTTGCCTTCGACAACAAGCTACGAACACCTGCAAAGTTATTCATTAGAGGCTCAGTTGCATTTGTTAATACCTGGCAAGGTCGATGCTCCAGCGCATAGGAAAGTATCTCAACAAATTCGGGATTTATAAATGGCTCGCCACCGGTAAAGGAAAACGTCTTTACGCCCAACTCTAATGCTTCATCAATAAATGGTTTGGCCTCATCAAAGTGTAGCATTTCTATGCGGTTGTCACCCGGCTTGGAACCTTCCAGGCAAAATGGGCAACTCAGATTACAATTCGTGCCTGTATGAAACCACAGTTCATCAAGCGTATCACTTTGGATATAACCACGAGGATCTCCATTGGGAGTTAAAAGCCAATCATCATCTGTTTTATGAAGCATGAAAAAATACCTCCTGGTGAATTTGTGTAAAATCGACACCCTGTTTCTCAAGCCATTCGGATGATTCATCAATCATTGCATCAAGACCACATAAGTAATAGTGAGTTTCTTCATTCAATTCCAGGCCATCCAGAATATCCGTTATTCGGCCGTGATGGTAAGCGGTATCAGTATCCCGCGAAACTGTTAAACTCAAATTCGTTTTTTCCTTGAGGAAATCGAGGCGAACTGCATCCGCTTCATGGCGTACACCATACAAACAACGGATATTTGATTGACTGCTGCGTGGGCTATTTAGAAATGCTAAAAATGGTGCGATTCCTGTACCTGTTGCAAGAAACACCGATTTTTCGGAAACATCACTTTGGCCCGGACGAAACCAGCCAAAGGGTTGACTAGCTTGCACCTTATCACCCGAAACACGTTTTGATAACCATGGGCTTACTTCACCATTAGGCATTTTTCGGATAACAAATCGGAGCTCATCGTCATCCGTTCCCGACGCCACACTATAGGGTCGTAAACTGTTGGTAGAATTAAATAAAGAGAAGCAATTTCCTGCCTCGAAAGCAATACCGTCGCGCTCAAAGGAAATCTCAAAAATACTATCCGAAATAAACTCAACGGATTTTACTAACAGTTCATACATTCAGCAGCAGGCTCCACTATCATCAGTATTTGTTGATAAATCATCACTGCAATCGAATAAACCATAATGCACAGACTTATCGCCACTAAAATCAAAAAGCTCACTGAAGCGTGTCTTGTTTAGCATATCAAATGTATTTCCACAGACCAGCATTGGCCGCCCGGTTTCAAAAGTATGATGGTCGTCTAATACAAAGGCATGGGGAAATTCGTCACTGCCTTTGTAAGTAACAGTTTGTCCGTAATCTTCGCACAAATCTTCTAGGTCAAGTTTGAACGCCCGAACAGTAATGGAATAGAAATTTATATTGCCAGCCTTTGCTTCAATTTCAGCATTATTCAAGTCTATTTTTGTTTTTGTGACAATGCGGTGATCATGGCAGCCGAGGGTCTGCATAATGCGGCGGAAATCTTCATAATATAAGGCTCCGCCTAAACATTCCCCGTAGAATACCTCATCATCGCGTAGTTCTTGTGGAATTCGACGGTCGCTATAAACATCGGAAAAGAAAATTTCACCACCAGGCTTCAATACTCTTAGGGCTTCGCTTAAAACTGCTTCCTTATCTGTTGCCAGATTTATTACACAATTTGAGACAATCAAGTCTATGGAGTTATCCTCAATTCCAGCACTCGAGAGATCCTCAATAATTCCCTTGCGAAATTCAATATTCGCTTTTGCATAGCCAAATTTTTCTGTCATTGAAGCGATGTATTTGTTTGCAACATCCAGTTGTTCATCTGTCATATCGAGCCCAATTACATGCCCATCTTCACCTACGAGGTTAGACATGAGATAACAGTCGCGCCCTGTACCACAACCAAGATCCAGCACAGACAAGCCTTCAAGCTGGGCAGGTAGTGGTGAGCCGCATCCATAAAAACGTGTTATAATTTCATCATCCAACATGGCAAGTATTTTTCTATAACGCATGGGTAACTCACCCGCTGTACAACAACTGCTCTGCAAATCATTGCTCGATTGTAGGGTTTTTCCGTAATAGTCTTTTACTTCATCGTGCGTATCTCTGGAATTCATTTAATAAATTTCTCCTGACAGTTAGATTCATCCTGAATTGGCTACTGTCTTGTTATAGATTCTCTGGGCTGCTAAACAGTGTCACTTCCGCTGCCTTTTTCAATAATTTCTCCATCACAATAAATACAAGCTGATCAACCATTCGCTCTGCTCGCCTCATCACTAACAAGACGATGCTATATTCTGTTCAACTCAACGGTTAAGTCGTCGACCAGCACAGAAATAAGACTAAGCAGGAACATATAAAATACTATATTTGAAACATCGCCTGATTCAGGAAAACAAGTCAAGGATTTCTTGCGGCTGATGCCCACCGACTACAGTAATTCGGTAATCGTTGATCACTTTGCTTGAAACCTTAAATTTATTCAGTTCGTCCAGTTTCATTTGATTGAGTGGTGTTTTTTGTGATTTGGGAAAAATTAAAACCATCATTGGTTTTCCACAGCATTGAAAAAACATTTGCGCATAGCGCTCTTCCTTGTTTATTTTCATCCCTATTGGAGAAATTAAATGATGCTGTTTTTTATCAATTGTTTTCAAACTCACAAAATAACCATTCTTCTTGAGCATTTTTTCTAATACAGCAGAATCCTCCCCTTCAAGTTTTAAAGACGCTATCTGCTTATTCCAATTTTTGAAGGATATATTATCTGCATACTCCTTTACTGGTTTAGGTTTTTCGTTTGAAAAAATAAAAACAATCACTGATGAAAAAATTACTAATGCAGCTATGGCAATGAGCCGCTTGGTTAATTGAAATGGTATGGGGTCTTTCTGATTTGAAATTTTTCCGGTTTCTATTTGTCCCTTTAGTCGCTGCCACAATTCGTCTGGACAATCCGGGGTATCATCCTTAAGTTTCTTTGTGAATGCAGTTTCAAAATCCCGTTCTTTTTCCAAATCATATTTTTCGCTGGAGCCTAGTTTCTCTTCAAACTTTATATGCTCTTCCACAGAAAGCTGCTCGTCCAACCAGGCCTGCTTTTGTAATGATGATTCATCTTCTTTCATGCAGATTCTCCCTCTTTGTTGGATTCTTTTTTAAAGTGCTTGTTATCCTTACTCAATATCCCTGAGTTCTCCGCATAAACACTAAGTAAACGCCGAAGTTTTGTGCGTCCTCGACTCAGATGTGTCATCACCGTACCAACGGGCATTTCCAAAATGGAAGCAATCTCTTTATAGGACTGTTTTTCAACCGAGAGCAATAACAGGCAGGATTTTTCAGCAGTGCTCAATTTTTTTAAAGCCTGATAAAGCTCATCACCACACTCTTCAAAAAACCAGTTGGGGTCCTCATAAGCACGTTTGTTTAAATCCTGCTCAACGATGAAATGCCGTTCATCTATCGAATCAATATCGATACTGCTTCGTTTGGTTTCCCTGTTTGCGACATAACATTTATTCGTCAGTATACGGTACATCCACGCTCGAAAATTGGTCCCTTCTATAAAAGAATCCTTCTTTGTCCATGCGACTTGAACAGCAGAAGCAAAGACATCTTCGGCTGCACTTACATTCCAAACCACGCGATAAACATAGCGGTAAAATTCATCCTTATAGCGCTCCAGTAATTCAAGAAATGATTGTTCATTTAGAGCCATCAAGAAGTCCCTTATGCGAATCTTTTAAACGTTCCATTTTCTCCTGTAAGTGAAGCATTTTCTTTTCAAAAGCTTTTGCCCGGAGAATATTTTCCTGGGTATTTGACGGTTCTGTACTCACCCATGAGTTGTATTCATT
>JABSQK010000249.1 GCA_013215875.1 Lentisphaeria bacterium | reverse complement strand
TAAAGAATCGGATATGACATTTGCCAGCGCCACATTAACAATATTGAAAAGCCTGAATTCTGAGATTGTTAAGCAGCTAAGTAAGCAAGTGAAAGGTTTTGGTGGTGCTGTCAAAAATATCACCAACTCAATTGGCTCTGGTATTAAGTCTATTTTCAAAGGATTTAGGCGGAACAAGAAGCCGAAGTCTAAAGAGGAAAAAGAGTAGCCTGGCGCCCCTCTCATTTGCTGCTTATTCGCCCTTAAATTCTGCAACTATCCCGGATATAGATGCTTTTGCATCACCAAAAAGCATGCGGGTATTGTCATTGAAGAACAAGGGATTTTGCACACCGGCAAATCCAGATGACATGGAACGCTTCAATACGAATACAGTACGTGCTTTATCCACTTCGATAATCGGCATTCCATAGATAGGACTACTTTCATCATCCCGAGCATCGGGATTTACCACATCGTTCGCTCCGATGACCACACAAACATCGACCATTTCCATTGTCGGATTCACATCATCGGGCTCTACAAGTAAATCATAGGAAACGTTTGCCTCAGCCAGTAATACATTCATGTGACCCGGCATACGGCCCGCCACAGGATGAATGCCATACTTCACATCGCAGCCATTTTCGTCGAGCAATTCGCCAAGCTCTCTCACGGCATGCTGCGCTTGCGCCACGGCCATTCCATAGCCGGGAACGAAGAGCACTGATTGAGCAGCTTCAAGTATCAGGTAAGCATCGCTCACGACAATGGGTTTCGCCTCGCCCTGTACTTCTCCTTTTTTGGAGCTGGATGTAGTTGCAGACCCAAATCCGCTAAATAAAACATTTGCCAGTGAGCGGTTCATCGCCTTGCACATGATATTTGTGAGGATTAAACCACTTGCCCCAACCAGAGCACCGGCAACAATTAAAACATTATTTTGAATAACAAATCCAGCTGCGCAGGCAGCGAGCCCGGAATAACTGTTAAGCAATGAAATAACCACTGGCATATCGCCGCCACCGATAGAGATCACCGCGAGTACCCCTAGAATGAGTGATAATACGGCCACTGCAATGAAGAAGCTGTATTTATACTCCAGCATTGATCCGTTGGAGTAACAGAAAAGAATTCCACAGATAAGGCTGGTACCTAACAAGCCGGCATTCACAACTTTTTGTCCGGAAAAGACAAAAGCCTTACTATTGATTTTCTCTGATAGTTTTGCCCAAGCGATGAGACTTCCTGTAAAGGTGATACCACCAATAACTACTGCCAGGATAATCGCCGCCAATGTACCCGATTCCCAGTATTTGATACTAGCGAGATTATTCACTCTTTCATATACACCACTCGGTTGATTATCAAATAATTTATGAAATTCAGACCAGCCCAGTAGCAGACTCGAAATGCCGCCAAACCCGTTAAACAACGCAACCAGTTCCGGCATACCTGTCATTTCAACACGTTTAGCTGCAAATGCACCAATAATAGAGCCTGCAATTATGCCGACGATGATCCATTGAAAACTTATAATTTGATTATC
Source organism: Lentisphaeria bacterium (assembly GCA_013215875.1). Taxonomy (GTDB): domain Bacteria; phylum Verrucomicrobiota; class Lentisphaeria; order JABSQK01; family JABSQK01; genus JABSQK01. The sequence continues at coordinate 826 of JABSQK010000249.1, read as the reverse complement.
ACATAAAACTGCGATTATTGCAATCAGCATACCCAGAGCAGATATGGCATTTCCCTGACGCGCAGTGGCAGGTGAGCTTAAACGTTTCAGCCCCGTAATAAATAAAATGGATGCTGCTATGTAAGCCAGGTTTATGATCATTGCCTTATCCATTATGAATCTTTATCTTTCTTTTTAAACATGGCCAGCATACGATCTGTCACCATATAACCGCCCACCACATTGATAGTTGCAAAAGTCACCGCAACTGTTCCCAAAACAACAGTTAATGTATTCGATTCCGATCCGGAAAGCAGAATTGCACCAACTAGGGTAATACCGCTTATAGCATTTGCTCCGGACATTAAAGGTGTATGAAGTGTTGAAGGTACCTTGGAAATGAGTTCGATTCCCAAAAAAATGGCCAGCACAAGGATAAAAAATAGATAGATAAACGTCATGACTTCTCCCAGATTGATTTTACAAATTCGTTGACGACTTCTCCACCATGAGTGAGCAGGGCACCCTTGATGATGTCATCTTCAAGATCCAGCTTAAATTCTTTCGAGCCGCCCTCTTCCTTATCCCAAAATTCATCCACAAGATTGAACAAGTTGCTGGAGTACATTTGGCTCGCAGTGTCTGGAATCATCCCGGGTAAATTTTCATAGGCGATAATTTTCACCCCGTTGATTTCGATTTCTTCATTTAGCACTGAGCCATCCACATTGCCACCAGAATCAGCGGCCATATCGACAATGATCGAGCCTGGTTTCATATTCTCGATTGCAGAACGTTCAATCAAACGAGGTGCCTTGCGGCCAAATAGTTTTGCGGTGGTAATGAT
>JABSQK010000248.1 GCA_013215875.1 Lentisphaeria bacterium | reverse complement strand
TATACGGTAGCCACGACGCTTTAATACTTCCCGTTCTGCTTCAGCCATTCCATACAGCATCTGAAATTCATAGGCATTTTTCGGAACCCCAAGATTATCTGCGTAGACGATGGCGTAAACAATGGAGCGAAGGTTATGTGTCGCGAATGCCGGCTCAAGCATCGTATAATTATCGAGCAAGCGTGCGGTAATTTCCTCATATTGAAAATCGGTTGCTGACTTTCCCTGTATCACCGGGCATGGCAAGTCATGTTGTCTGGCATGTACAGTTTCATAGTCCCAATAGGCACCCTTCACCAACCGAACTGTTAGTGGGCACTGTCTCTTCTCTGCTAAATCGAGTAAACGATCGAAATCATCATGGGCCGAATTTAGATATGCCTGGATAACAATTCCAAGGTGCGGCCAATCCTTCAGCTCTGGACTGGTGCAGACTTTCTCAAACAAACGCATGCTTATCTCATGCAGCGCCCATTGTTCCATATCGAAATTCACAAAGACATTTTTCTTTCGCGCCTGTAGCAGTACCGGCATGATCTTCTCATATAATAAGTCCACAGCTCCATCACAATCCACCGCATCGAGAAAAGGTTGAAAGGCAGAAATTTTCAATGAAATATTTGTCGGAGGAATCTCGCCGGCATGATTTGTATTGAGTAAGTCATTCTCTTTCCAAAGACTCACCGCATTGGAAAGGTTCTCCACCAGGTCGAGGTAGCGATTGCGATACTGCTCTGCTTCGGATTCTGAAAATACCGCTTCGCCTAATAAGTCTGCGGTAAATGTCACATCTGATTTATATAGCTCGCGCAATGTCTTTATAGCTGATTTAGCATTTTGCCCAACGATAAAACGTTCTGCCATATTGCTCACTTGCTGGCGAATAAGTTTCGATGCCAGCCCGGCGGTCAATCCTTTGGATGCCGCCATCAGGCTAACTTGCATAAGTTTTGGCAGTTCCCGTCCCTCTTTTAAAAGGTATTCACGGATGTGTAAAGCAATATCGTCTGTGCCATCAAGTACAGGAAAAACATCAACGAAACGAAACATATCTGTTTTAAAGGAAGCGTCTTTCATCACCCAGTCGAGCATTTGCCCCTGCCAATATGATGAATCAAATAGACCGGGTGCCTCATTTTGAATCTCTGCCCAAAGTTCGGTGCCAAGATGATCAATTGACTGGTTTATTGATGCATCATTCATAGATCACTCCTAAACTTAATACCCGGCAGCTTTACTATACACAGAAATGCAGGGTATAACAAATACTCACTTTGTGAGAATAGAGGAGAAGTGAAATTATTCGGAGTCGGGTTTTTGCTCTAATGAATCAATAATTTTGGCATCTGTAACTTCATGATAAGTTCCCTTATCAAAGTAGACCCATTTCTTTTTCTGCCAGGAATAAAAGCGGTTATCAAGGGGTTCGTCTTTTTCGATAATTTTTTGTTCTGCAGAAACAACGACACAATTATCAGGCACATCTTTGTAGACCACTGCATTGGCACCAATTCGTACATTGTTACCGATTTTTACCGCACCGACAATTTTAGCACCGCTGCCGACGTATACATTGTCACCTAGTATGGGAAACCCTTTACTTTTCGCATCGGGCAATGTCACACTGCCAATAGTAACTTGCTGAAAGATCACACAATTATGGCCGATTTGCGCTGCTCCGGAAATGAAGATGCTCTTCATTCCATGAGGAAAACAAGGCTCTGATTTAAAACTCGAATTCCAGGCAATGGAGCTATTATTCTCATATTGATAGAGCCCATATAGTAGTTTTGCGAAGCCACTTCCAGAGACAGATTTCTCTTTCAATGACCATACAGAACCAAAGGGCTTAATAAGTAGTCGGGCAATCATTTAGTTTTTTTTCTCATTCTTTATTAACAAAATTTAGCTATCAATATGAGCCTTAAGGTAATTCCTGTATATAAGAAATCAACGATTTTGACATCTCTGTAATCGTTAGAATGGCCCCCTATAAGAAAATTTAGATTTACACTTTTTTTACAATCTTTTACACTTGGCTCACAAATCAACACATCCCTTGCGCTATGATTAAATCCAGAACCTAACTAAGGAGAAAAATATGAAACACCTAGTCATGACATGCCTAATGGCTGTCGCAATTACAAGCAGTGCCCTCGCAAGTGAAAGCAAAGCGATACGCGATGTCGTCAATACACACTTCAAGGGAATCATCACCGGTAATGAAGCATTACTAAAATCCGTCTGGGATTTACCCAATGCCTCACTCACTTCCGCGACAAAAGTAAAAGGGAAAGAAATTATCAGGAATGAAAACTTTCCTAAAGCAATCGAGAAGTGGACTAAGAAAGCGCACAAATCATCAAAGGGAACAATTCTTTCTGTTGATGTCGTGAATGCCCGTATGTCGAATGTAAAGGCAAACTTTGTCTGGAATGGGGTTGAGTTTACAGATTACCTCGTGCTTTTCAAAGTAAATAACAAATGGAAGATCGTTAGCAAGTTTTATACAAATACAAAGAAAACGAAAAAGCTTAGCCCATATGGTGCTTTCTAGACAAAAGTGGGAGCTCGCGAGCATGTCTCGCGATGCTCTTTTTAATCAAAAACGATTGTACGGTTTTTGTAGATACAGATTTTATCTTCGAGATGTGAGCGCACCGCATTGGAAAGTACCTGGCGTTCGATATCCCGTCCCATACGTAAAAGTTCTTTCACACTATAGGAATGATTCACACGAATCGTTTCCTGTTCGATAATAGGTCCCATATCCAATTCCTCATTGGCATAATGGCTTGTTGCACCAATAAGTTTCACACCTTTTTCATAGGCCTGATGATAGGGTTTGGCACCTTTAAAGGCGGGCAGGAATCCATGATGAATATTGATAATGCGATTGGGAAATGCATCGAGCATCACAGGGGTCAAAATTTGCATATAGCGCGCCATCACCACCAGATTTACCTGGTGCTGATTCATCAGCTTAACTATTTCTTCTTCACGGGCTTCTTTATTATCCGGATCGATGGGCATATAGAAATAAGGAATATTGAAATGCACTGCAACTGATTCGAGATCTTTATGATTGCTAACGATCAGCGCTACTTCTGCATTCCACTCGCCGTATTGATGACGTAGCAAAAGATCGTACAAACAATGGTCATATTTTGAAACCATGATCGCCACTTTCTTTTTATAATCAGAAAAGTTCAGTTCATATGCCATATTTAAGGACTGGGCAATGACATCAAAGTTTTTGGTTAAATCCTGTCGTGTGCAATTGAGATTTGTGATATCGAATCGAACCCGCATAAAAAATCGTTTATCGAGTTCTTCTAGGTGTTGTTGAGAGCTTATGATATTGCAGCCGCTTTCATGAATAAAGCGCGACACTTCGTGAACCACACCTGACTGGTCCTCGCAATTCAATAATAATACACAATCAATCATCTCTCTCCTTTATGAGGAAACCGAAGCGGCGGCTTTTTCGCCAACCAGTCGGTTTTCTCTAAAACGGTTATATGAAAATGGTTTAATCATTTCCGGTACTTTATCTTCAGCCAGCATTTTTGCTGTGTTGAATCCGCTGGCCGGACTTGCTTTAAATCCGTACGTTCCCCAGCCGCCATTTACATAAAACCCTTCGACTTCATCGATGGGAGAAATGATCGGGCTGTAATCAGGGGTCATGTCACAAAGACCAGCCCATTGGCGTTGGACCTTAATATTGTGCAGAATTGGGAAAAGTTCCAGTACATGGGAGGAAAAAGCTTCCATGAAGCCCAGTGTGGAGCGCATGCCATAATGTGGGTATTGATCTATGCCATCACCGCAAACCAATTCGCCCCGGTCTGTCTGGCTCAAATAAATATGCAGTGTACCACTAACAACCACATGGTGCAGCCAGGGTTTATAAGACTCGGTAACCAGTGCTTGCAAAGGATGGGTCACAAATGGTAGTTTCACGCCAGCCAAACGGCAAACCTCAGAACTCCAACCAGCAACAACAGAAATGACTTTCTTGGCATGAATGGTTCCACGATTGGTTTTCACTCCCTGAATTTTTCCCTTTTCAACAAGGATATCCTGCACTTCAGTGAGGTTGTGTATTTCCACCCCGCCCTTATCGGCGCCGCGGCCATAGGCCCAAACTACCGCATCGTGACGGATGATACCGCCGGGCGGATGATACAAGGCACCCAATATCGGGTAACGCACATGACTCGAAATATCGATTTCTGGCAATTTCTTTTTTATCTCCGGCGGTGTGAGCATATAACTATTTACGCCAAGAGCTTTGTTATTTTCGGCCCGGGTAACAAGTCCGGAAATACCGCTTTCTGTATGCCCCAGGGTGAAATGGCCCTGCTGACTAAACATCAAATTGTAATCAAGCTCGCCGGATAAATTTTCGTAAAGTCCCAAACTCTGATCGTAAAATTTTATCCCTTCCTCTGTGCGATAGTTTGAACGCAAGATGGCGGTATTGCGCCCGGAACCCCCATAGCCGGGGTAGCGAGCCTCAAGTACAGCAACATTCTTCACGCCCATTTTAGATAAATAATAGGCCGTCGCGAGACCATGTGCACCGCCACCAATAATGACAATGTCGTATGTTTTCTTTAAATCATATGTACGCCACATCTGTTTAGCCATTAGTCTCTCCTGAATTAAAATTGACAGGAACGGCATCAAGTCCGGATGGTATAAGACCCACAGCAATACCCACATCAATCAATGCTTCAAAAAGTGAAACGCTATACTCTCTGGAATACAGAAGTAAATCATAATTTTCTGTACGATATAATGTGCAGCGAACTGTATGCACTGTTGTTTGTATCACTGTACCCGGAGGCGCAAGATCGCGGCGAAGATTCATTGCAGTTGAACGCTCAAGAACTGCATCGCGGTCATTGCCGGCAAGTACGAAACAGCCCATGCCACCACCATGACAAATCGCTCCTGTGCCTGACAGTTTTTCCATCACAGCAGCCTCTTCACCCGGCATACATAAGATAAGAAATTCATCAGCGGTTAGTCGAAGTATTGCCTGTGTCTCCGTGCTGCATGATTGCAGGATGCCCAGTTCAGCTGCTTTGGATTCGATCCCAGCGACATCCGCTTCAGCCGTTTTTCCCCGTAAAGTAATTTTTCCGATATGCGACCAGTCGACAAGCAGTGAGCCTTTTTCCAAATGATCTTTTTCCCTTACGAGATCATTGAAGTGGGTGGCCATATTCCAACCTGCAATCGTTTTACAGGTCGCAGAATAACTGCGATATATTTCTGCGAGAGGCGACTCTTTGGTAAATGTCGTTTCGTCATCAGCTATGTAATTTTTCAAAATCATGATTTAAGTAATGCTCCTTCAGGATCATAAGCAGCATGGTCTAATACTTCGCCTGTTACATCCCCGCCACTTGCGAGGCGAATGCCTATCTTAGTGCCGGGCTCTGAATTTTCCACATTCACCCAGGCGAGGCCAATGCCATAACCAAGTATGGGGCTCATGCGTGAACTGGTGACCCGACCGATAATTTTACCGCTCTTTAAGATTGCCACCCCATCATCGGGTATGGCATCGCCGGGTGAAAGCTTATAGGGGATGAGTTTATTTTCGAAGCCGCGGTCTTTGAAATTTTTCAAAAATGCTTTTCCGATAAAGTCTTCCTTATCATCCTTTATGGTAAAGCCAACACCTGCTTCGTAAGGATTTGATAGTGCATCTGTATCGATGCCTGGCAGGAGATGTCCCTTTTCCAGTCGTAAGATGCGTTGCGTTTCTATTCCAAATGGCTTAATCGAAAACGCTTCTCCTTCAGCCATAAGATGTTTCCACATGGCTTCACCATATTCAGATGGAAAATGTATTTCATAACTCAATTCACCAGTAAAACCAATGCGAAAAAGCATTACTGGTACACCATTAATTTTTGCATTACGCGTCGCCATATAGGGAAATGCTTCATTGCTCATATCGATATCCACAAGCTTTTCCAAAAGCGCTCTGGATTTTTTACCGGAAATATTTACTGCAGCAAAAATGGGGCCGAGATTATCAATTTTCACATCGAAACCTTCCGTAAGAATCCACCACCAGAATAGTGATTGTATGGCATCTTGATTACCCGTCGTGGTACTCATGTAATAGTAACCCTCTTCAATATGGGCCAGTGTTCCATCTTCGAAGAGAATACCGTCCTCACCAATCATCGTCGAATAACGAATCTTTCCTGGGGCTAATTTGCGATATTTTCCCGGCAGCATAAATTGGAGGAAGTCGACTGTATCAGGCCCTGAAATTCCCAGCTTGCCCAAGGTACTTACATCTATGATGCCCAATTCCTCGCGCATGTATTTTGCTTCTTGCTGAACATCGCCATAGGAATGCGGCCGTTTCCATTGTCCGGCATTTAGGAATGTCGCGCCCGCTTGCTGATGCATATCGTGCATGGCAGTACGGCGAACAGGTATGAGGTGATGAGAGCGACCGGCTAAGACACCGAACGAAATTGGAATATACGGTGGGCGCACTGTAGTCGGTACAGCCACAGATTTACTCAAGCCCGTATCTTCTGCTGCCAGACGGGCCACTGCTTCGTAACAGGTTTTACCCTGACATGGGCCCATGCCCATGCTGGTATAGCGCTTCAAAGTTTCTACTTGGTCAAATCCTTCAGCAATAGACGTACAGGCTTCCGTGCGAGTGACATCCATACATTTACAAATAAAATGATTCTTTCCTTTCGCGGGAATATCTGCAGGCAAGGCAACAATGATATCATGATCACTTCGTTTTGATTCGGGTTGTTCAGCACCCTGTGCAGCTGCATGACCGACGTCTTTGCCTTCCTTATAAAGCTGTGCAAACGATGCAGTACCCTGCACATCGCCTGTTGAATACAAACCATCCGGAAGCTTTTCAACTCTGAAAACCTCTCGCTCTTCATCCCAGCCGGGCTGCACACGACCCATTGAAAGCAAACTGAGTTGCGGTTTAAATCCCGCTGCAATAACGATGAGATCGCAGCTATAAGAGCCATGTTCGACTTTACCTTCTACATCGCCAATCACTGCCCCTTTAACACCCTTGGATCCTTTTGCAGCATGGATGGTCGATTCCTGCTTTATCGCTGTACCATTTTCTTTAACAATTTTTGCGGCATCAGTTGTTGCCGCTGCGCTGCGTGAATCTGCTACAACGAGTACTTCAACTCCGGCACCTTGTAATAACATGGCCGTATGATAAACACCACGAGTTTACGATCCGACTTTGTCAACGTGAATAACGTACCCGGTACCATGACATGTTGTACATATATTCCCAGGGCCTTGACCTCGTACACTACACTCCTGACAATCCCCGCCGATTCGTGGTATTGTGT
>JABSQK010000247.1 GCA_013215875.1 Lentisphaeria bacterium | reverse complement strand
CGACCTACAGTTTCTCCTTCGAGAATTTCGAGGTCGATACCATCGACTGCTTTTACATGCCCGACGGTTTTGGAGATAAAACCCCGGCGAATGGGAAACCACATTTTTACCCCTTTCATGGAAATGATGGGTTTGCTCATTGTTCGTCCTCCACTTTGAAACAGCGGACTTGTCGACCATCCGGCAAATCAATAAGTTCCGGCATTTTCTCGCGACATTTATCCATCGCAAATTCGCAGCGATCGGCAAAATGGCATCCCACGGGATAATGAAGCGGGGAGGGCACTTGCCCTTCTATGGTATTCAATCGTTCCTGTTTAATTGCCAGGTTGGGAACAGATGCCAGGAGCCCGGATGTATACGGGTGTAATGGTTTTTTGAAAATATCTTTGGCTGGCGCATTCTCGACTACCTGAGCTGCATACATGACAATTACGCGGTCGCACATTTCCCAGATCACGCCCATGTCATGGGTAATCAAAATCATTGAACTATCCTGATCTTTCATTTCCCGTATCAGATCGAACACTTGCGCTTGTATGGTAACATCCAAGGCTGTGGTTGGTTCGTCGGCAATGATGACCTTTGGGTTCATCATTAGCACCATGGCAATCATCGCACGCTGACGCATGCCGCCTGAGAACTGATACGGATAATCAAACATTCGCTGTTCAGGATCCGGGATACCCACTTTTTTTAACCAGTCTTCAGAAATTTTCCAAGCCTCTGCCTTACCCATATCGGAGTGCACCCGCAAGGCTTCAACCATCTGGTGTCCGATTCTTTTTAAGGGAGATAAGGCGGTCATTGGTTCCTGAAAGATGACACCTATATCTTTGCCGCGTATACCGCGTAATTCCTTAATGGGAATGCTTAATAAGTCTTTTCCATTAAATATAATTTCTCCTGTATGAATATCGCCCATCGGTCTTGGGATGAGGCGTAGAATACTCATATTGGATACAGATTTTCCACAACCTGATTCGCCGACAATGCCAAGTATCTCATTATGATGAAGATCGAAACTAACATCTTGAACAGCAGTTAATTCGCCGTCGTCGGTATAGAAGCGAACACCCAAATGTTTTATAGATAGTAATGGATCACTCATTATTCAATCCTCGAAAATTTCTTAGGGTCAAATGCTGCGCGTACACCTTCGCCGACAAAGACCCAAAGTAACATAGTGATAAACAGGGCGAAAGCTGGATAGGCAATGAGCCACCAGGCCCATGGAACATCTTGTGCTTGAGATAGAAGTTGTCCCCAACTTGGGGTCTGGGCTGGTAGACCAAAACCAAGATAGTCTAAAGCGGATAGGGCACTAATATTACCAACTAAGGAGAATGGAAAGAAGGTGATGAGCGGTACCAGTGCATTGGGTAAAATATGCTTGAAAAGAATGATATGGGTCGGTAGCCCCATGATTTTGGCTGCTTCCACATAGGTGCTTGAACGAAGACGTAAAAACTCCGCCCGCATATAATAGGAAATACCAACCCAACCAAAAATGAACATAAGGAAGAGAAGTAAGCCAAAGCTTGTACCATATACTGAGCCCATTAGGATGATGATATATAAAAATGGCATGGCGGCCCAAACTTCAATAAAGCGTTGTGCGGTGATGTCGATAGCACCGGCAAAATATCCCTGAATAGCCCCAACAACCGTGCCAAAAACGAAGGATAGAAGGACCAGAATCATACTGAAAGTCATGGCAATTTGAAAACCATATAATAAAAGCACACCAATATCTCGTCCACTATCATCCAAGCCCAAGGCATGATCTTTCACGGGCGACATTGGAAAGATGACATCCCGTTTGGTGGTTTGTACTAAGTAATGTTTGCCACCTAGACTGAGTGATTTATTTTCAATCACATCCTTAAAACGGGCCATGACCAACTCATGAATCTGTTCCCTTTCTTCTATGCTAAATTGTTGAAACAGGGCCTTATCTCCAGAGATCAGGTCGAACTTAGGAGTAAAAGTTAGT
>JABSQK010000246.1 GCA_013215875.1 Lentisphaeria bacterium | reverse complement strand
TCTACTGCCTATTGTTTCGAAATTCCGTGTGCCCATACGTTATATCATCATTCTAAACCAAATCATTGCGGTGCTTACAGCATGGGGATTACACATGCTCATCACTGAAAAGAAAGACGCTCTATCAAACAAAAAACGGGCCTTACTATTTATCCCGTTAATTATTTCTATCTCTTTTTCTGCTGCTGTTCTTTTTGGCAATGACGAAATTAACTGGTCTTTTATTAGTATAAGTAAAGGAAGTTTTATGTCGATCATGTATGGCCCGATACTTATTGCGATCACTATTGCAGCGCTGATTCTCTCTATCTCCAAATCAAAAATTACAACACTAATCGTTTCCGTAATTGCTATGCTCATTGTTGCCGACCAGATTTATTACCACATTCTGGTTTTGAAATATTTGCGGACTACAGAGATCGCCGGTATTCGTAAATCTTACGAATCGAGTAAGGCATACGGCATACATAATTATCGGTACTTTGGAAATAACAAACTCACCCTGGAAGGCCATTACCTGGCCAATGGTTATCTCGGCCTCGAACCAGAACGAATACTAAAATTTGACCAGAAAAATTTTAAGCTGGAAAATATCTATATTAGCTCCGTAAGCCATCTTCAGCTGACAACTGGTGAGCAGATTAGGGAAGTCCCCTCTCCTATTCCACGGGTGCGTTTAATTGCCACTGTCAAACACAACGCGCTACCAACAGATGAACGACCCATACAGGAGCAATTGCGCGAAAGCGTTGTCGATCCAGATCTTAGTGAACTCACCGGTCCGCCCATAGATAAAACGGAATATGCCAAAATAATCCACGATGGATTTACAAAACTGGTGATAGAGACAAATACTTCATCCCATCGATTACTTATTGTATCAGACAGGTATTGGCCCGGGTGGAAAGCAAAGGTAAATAATCAAGCAGTGGATATTATCCCGCTCTACAATGGCAGTATGCGAGGCATCATGCTACCCAAAGGCAAAGCAATCATTGCATTCAACTATATGCCGCAAGATTTCCACATACTCTGCTATCTCTTTTTCGCAGGAATATTCGCGATTAATGGCTTAATCATTCTTCAAAGACGATTGATAAAAAAGGAATAGATTACTCTTTTTTCGGCTCTAAGTTTTTCTGAAGTTCCAGGGAGAGATGGTGACCGGGATTCACCAGCAGTGCTCGCTTTAACATAAGCTGCGCCTTTTCGACTTCAGCTCTATCCTTATAAATGACCGCAAGATTATAATACGCATTGGCATAGCCGACATGTGCACCAATTGCACCTTTGAAGGCTTTTTCAGCTTCAGGAATTTTGCCAGTCGATAAATTATATACCCCCAGAAAATTCCAGGCAATATAATTCTTTGGGTCTTCGGCTTTAGCATAGCTGGCAAATGAGCCTGTATTGCGAAATGCATATACATACATAACACTGGTAAATAATGCCTTGGCAAACATAAAACCCAAGAGCAGATAAAATGCAAAACTATTGCGCTGGTTGTTTAGTGTCGGCCGGCGAGTAGTCTCGAAACAGATTGCGTAAAGACCAAATATAAACAAGAAACAAAAACCAATCATGGGAAAGTACGCATAACGATCCGCCATATAGAAATAGCGATTCTGATAAATTAAAATTTTCAATGCAGGTAAATAGCCCAATAATAGTATTCCCAAACCAAAACATATGAT
>JABSQK010000245.1 GCA_013215875.1 Lentisphaeria bacterium | reverse complement strand
TAATCCAGATGCAACCAAGGTGTTAATTAAACCTTTAACACGGAGAGCTGGTCAGCCTCACTTAAACTCTAAACAAATATCAGAATTTTTAGTTCTATGTCCAAGTAAGGAATTAATAGATAAATTTACTGAAATTGTAAAAAAAACAGAAGTAAAGAGAGCCAGACTTTTGTTAAGCTTGAGTCTGATGAATGACAATTTTAATGCATTAAGCCAGCGAGCATTTAAGGGAGAATTGTGAAAGATAGTAGAGAACAAACTGATATCCCTGGTTTAGAAAAGAAAAATCCGCAACAAGAATTTTCCTTTAGGGATTTTTCAAGGTTAGAAAGCATTGCATTTGAGATCGTTCATATTCATAGTGGTACATTAAAGGAAGATGATTACTTGACTTTTGTATTAAGTCTATTTGCTTTGAAAAAAGCTGTAGAAACAAAGGACTATCAGAATGAATTTCACTTCAAATACCATGAGGTAGATGAAATATTCAATTTTGAAGGAAAAACAAATGAATTAGTAGATTTTATGAATGCCTTCCTTGGTATTAATTCCTTAGATCACCTAACCGATTACTTGCATAAAGATCAAAATAAAACAGACTCAATATTGGATGGTTTTACAATTTCGTCATTTACGAATGAAGAAATATTTACTTTTACACAAAATTTTATATTGAATTTTAGATCACGCTCCAGTGTTAGAGATTTTTACAGCCCAGAAGAAGTCATTGACATTGCAATAGGTGTTTTGAAACCTCAAGAGGGTGAGTCAATTTTTAACCCTGCCTGTGGAATCTCCAGCTTTTTCTTTAAGAACTCAATTAGAGGAATTAAAAATGAATATACAGGAATTGAAATAAATAACTATATATGTAATCTTAATAAAATATTTGCTTACATGTATGGGGTCTATAACTGGCAAAATAGTATCCTGAATGAAGATATATTAAATGTAGACCTTCCAATCACAAATTCCTATTATGACTTTAATGATGAAGATGGAAAATCTTTGCCAAGAGATTTATGCTCTATTCACCCAGAAAAATATGATATGGCATTCTCGGTTCCCCCTTTTGGTTCTCGTATAAGTGAAAAGAAACGTATTTCAAACACTGCAAAAGGTAAATACAAGCATTATACTCTTGATCTCATAATACTGGAAAAGATGATTAATTCACTAAATGATAACGGACGAATGGCTATCGTTCTACCAGGAAAAATATTGGACATATCTGAAGGAATAATTATTGATTTAATTAATCAAGATTTAGTTAGAGGCATTATTACATTTGGAAATGATTTATTTTACAATAAGGTGAAGACATTTATGCTAATAATTGAGAATAAAAAGGAAACTGCAATCAAGGGTGGTTTTCAGGTCATCAATTATTTCGAACAATCTACTTCAGAAATAATTGATGATTTTAGCAATTTAGCTGTCAATAAATATTCTCAAGTTATTGATAATGGCGCTCTAGACAAGATAAATATAAGGTACCTCGCTGACTTAATAATTTTTAATACACAAAGAGATTTGAGTAAAGATCAAAATGCAGTAAGTATGTCTTCTATAATTAATATAAACAGATGTAAAGAGATTAAGGGAAAAGATAAAAATAATCAATCTATTCTTTTAAAAAATGATGGATTTACAAAAGCTAGAAATCCAGATTACAGCATTGAAGTTGAACAGATTGAAAGTTCATATATTGATCCCTCCAAGTCATATAAAGTTGTACCTGAAAATGCAGTGATAGGCAATTATCGCTTAGAAAATCCGATTTGGGTGAAAGACCTTCATGGGAAAGAACTGTTGGTTGATCATAATGTTCCTGTATTGGTGCCCGATTTAAAAATAATAGAACCACAATTTCTAGCGTACCTATTAGAGAACGATGAAATACTTCAAGCCCAAATAAAATCATATTCTAGAGGAGCAAGATTTCCTCAAATTACCCGAAGAGCATTTGATGAAATCTTATTGCCTCTTCCAAATATTGATGAACAGAAAAAAATATTCGATAATTTTAAGGATAAATTAATAAAAGAAGAAGGGGACAGGTATAAACAATTCTTAAGAAAGTTGAGGGTCGAACATAATGACCAAGAGCTAAGTATTGTTAGCACAATTCGTCATGATATTAGCAATAAATTAGGTACTTTACGCAATGACTTTATTGCGCTAGATAACTATTTGAATGTACATGAACTATTAGAAGATGCGATAACGGAACCATTGAGTGATGATGACGATGTTGAGAATGTTGCCACAGTATTAAGCCGACTTCATAAAAAAATTGGTTTGATGCAAGGGGTCTTAGATTCTACTAAAAAAGTACTTGAATTAAGGATTGAAGAAAAAGATTTCGAAGAATGTAAGTTGAAAGCCTTCTTGATGAAGAACCTGCCACAGCCTAGTCCTGAAGAAAATTATCAATTAAAAATTGATGGAGTAAATCCACTTCTCAAAATTGCTACTAAAGCATTCTTGAACATGATGGATAACTATATAATTAATGCAAAAAAGCATGGATTTATTGAAAATGGAGATAATCGTTTTGATATCTCAATAGAAGAAAACCAAGATTATGTAACTTTAATTTGTTTTAATAGTGGTAGACCTTTTCCTCTGAATGAGCTTTCTCTGGAAGACTTTAAGGGATTATATGTGAAATCACAATTTAGCGAGGGAAGTGGAATTGGTGGACATTTTATCTATAAAGTGCTTAGATCTCATAATGCCAATTTGGATATAAAATCTGGCATAAGTGGAACTGAATTTATTATGAAATTTCCAAAAGGGTAATAAGAGCTATGGTTAAATCTAGAAATAAAGTATTAAATATTCTTGCTATTGATGATAATTTGGATTTTCTAAATTCGCTCAAAAATAGGGTTAGCCCGATTGGTTTTTTGATTCATCCATGTCGAAGTTTGGAAGGTGCAGAAAAACTTTTACAGCAATATGGGAAATCACACTTTCATGGTGTCATTCTTGATTACCTTTGTCTTATTACTGATGATCAAATAAAGGAAAGGCAGGATTTTTTACCAGAAGCATTAAAATTTTGTGATATTCATCTGCCTTCTCTTCCTCGTGTAGTTCTATCTGCAGAAACAGGAAGTATTATTGATGCTATTGATATTTGGCCAAATGAAATATTCGTAGATAAAGGTGAAGAACTAGAAATTAAAGTATTTGATTATCTCAGGGAAGAAGGTGAAAAACTTATAGATCGTGAATTATTATATCGCTACAAAGATGTATTTGATATATTTCAATCAGGTAAATTAAGCGGTGAGATCCAAGATAACCTCCTTAAACTTTTAAAATCAATGAATCAGACTAGTAAAGAGAATATTGAAACAAACTTATCAAGAATTCGAATTCT
>JABSQK010000244.1 GCA_013215875.1 Lentisphaeria bacterium | reverse complement strand
TTGACATCGTTGAGAACCGTTTTACTGGTATGAAAGATCGCGGTATCTATGAAACACCTGCAGGAACCATCCTGCAGCATGCTCATCGCGCAATTGAGTCGATTACGATGGATCGCGAAGTGATGCATTTGCGCGATGGATTTATTCCGCAGTACGCTACGTTAATTTATAATGGATTTTGGTTTTCTCCAGAGCGTGAAATGTTGCAAGCCGCTATTACGGAGAGTCAAAAAACAGTGACGGGTGATGTCCGTGTTAAGCTTTTTAAAGGTGCTGTACATGTGATCGGACGTCAGTCTCCGAATTCCCTCTACAATCCGGAACTGGTCAGCTTTGACGAAGAGGGCGGCTATGACCAAACCGATGCAACGGGTTTTATCAAACTCAATGCATTGCGTTTGCGGGTTCGTGCTGCGATACAAAATAAATAGTGAAGGGTTGCCGAATAGTTAAAAAGGGGGTTTCTAATTTAGACGTTCTTTTTTTATTGAACTGATATCTACATTATTTCGGATCGATTTTTTATATGACATAGTCTTTATCGATATATTCACAATTAATGAGCTTCAGATAGAATAGAAGTCATGCCTTTTTGTGAGAAATAACTGAAGAAACACGTATCTTATATAT
The DNA here is from genome assembly GCA_013215875.1 of Lentisphaeria bacterium. GTDB lineage: Bacteria > Verrucomicrobiota > Lentisphaeria > JABSQK01 > JABSQK01 > JABSQK01. The sequence continues at coordinate 1,856 of JABSQK010000244.1, read as the reverse complement.
ATAGTTTTTTATTCACCAATGGCCATTGAAAACGCTATTATGTCAGCTTTAAGCATAGGTGGTTTAGCTTTTCCTTAGATTAGTATTATACGCAATCAGCTGAGTCAGAATAAAAATGGAGGATCGAATGAAGAAAATAGGATTATTTATGGTGGTGCTGACGGGAATTGCCAGCCGTGTGTTGGCTCAGGAAAGCGCGGCATTGACTACTGAAAATGCGACCTTATGGCAACTGATTCAGACCGGTGGAATCACCATGATCCCGTTGGGTCTTCTCTCCTTTGCAATGGTGACTTTTATCGTTCAAAACCTTTTCTCGTTGAGAGAAAAAACCTTACTGCATACCGAGATGCTTCCGGAGCTTCTTGACATGATGCTTAATAAGAAAGTGCGTGTTGCATTAATCTATTGTCGTAAACATCCGTCGATGTTTACCAATACCTTCGCAGCCGGGCTTGAGCGTTGTATGAAAGGTGACGTTAATTTTACGAAAGTCAATGAGTCTGTCGAAGAGGCCTCTATTGAGCAGATGACCCAGTTGATGAAGCCGATTGATTATCTCTCTATCATTGGAGCAACGTCTCCGATGCTTGGACTGCTTGGAACGGTGATGGGAATGATTAAAGCCTTTCAGACGATGGGGTCCCAGGGGATGGGTAAGCCGGATTTGCTCGCCGCAAATATCGGGGAGGCATTGATTACTACGGCAACAGGATTGATTATTGCGATTCCGGCCATGGCATTCTTTTTCTATTTTAAGAAACGTTTTGATAAAACTCTAGCGACTCTGGGTCGTAACCTTAGCTATTTATTTGACGCATTAGAAACGGGCGAAAAGCCTTTAACGTTTATGGATATCGAAGCCTTAGAAAAGCTAAGTGACTAATCCTTGTTACTTAAATCTAAGAGATAGAGGGAAAATATGAAACTTAGGAGAAAAATTGAGGACGAAGTAGTCATCGACATGTCACCTATGATTGACATGGTTTTTTTACTACTGATCTTTTTTATTGTCGCCTCTGCTGTTGTGATCGTCGACCCGATTAACATCGACATTCCCTCTGCGATCTATGCCAAAGTTCCAGAAGATGAAACCGGTCGGTATAAAATCACGGTCGATTCGAGTGGAAATATGTTTGTTGGACCTGCGGCGGATCCGGTGAGTATTGATGAGTTGAAAGAGCTCCTTTCTCTTGAAATTGATGCGAATATAGAGCTCAAAGTGGTTATTCGATCTGATTTAATGACCAAGTATGAGTTTAATGAAAAAATTATGATCGCTTGCGCTGAAGTGGGTGCGATGGATATGATTTTCGCGGTATTTGAAGAGTAAGTTAAGGATCCTTTTTTTGGAGATATACGGGTGAATTTAAATAAAAAAACTGAAGGCGACGCAAAGGTGGAGTTGCAGATTGCACCGTTGATTGACGTTGTATTTCTGCTGTTGATTTACTTTTTGGTGACAGCATCATTAGTTAAAAAAGAAGCCGATATCTCGTTCATTTTACCTGCACAGGTCACGTCACCTGTAACAGATTTTCCGGTTGAAGCATTAATTATGATTGCTCCGGATGGGACGGTTGAGTTGGATGGACTGGAGTTTCCTCCAGAAGATTCCATGCTCAATGAACTGGTTTCTCAGCTTAATGGCTTAGGTGAGATCGCAGCGACTCAAACCACTATGCCTTTGGTTGTGACAATCACACCAAGTAGTGACGCCGTTCATCTTCGAATTGTGGATGTGATGGATGCGTGTGCCTCGGCCAAGGTGACGACCCTTAGCTTCGGTAAAAGCTTATAGTGAAAGTTTCTCTTTTTATCTTATAGCGTTTGTCGTCCCTGGATGGCGCGTTGAA
>JABSQK010000243.1 GCA_013215875.1 Lentisphaeria bacterium | reverse complement strand
GGTGGGTAGGGTCAGTGCTTTTCTGCCCAGAACTTCGATGCGCTTGACGATGTCGTCATTCGGGTAAGCCTGGAACCGATGACCGGGTTTGGGTGCGCCGAGATCCACCTCATCTATCAGTTTCAGGTTTTTTGTGTCGAAGGGTAGGGTGGGGTGGGAGACCGGGTCCGCAAAAAGCGGTCCCGTCATTAGTAGGAGCAGGCAGCTAAGCACGGACAAGTGGGCTCTATGTAGCATGTGGGTGAGTAGGCGCATAGGTTTTTCTTCCTTCGTTCTAATTGGTTATTGAGCAATACGTTCAAAAGACACGACTAATATATAAGCCGTATTATTAGTTAATTTATAACGCTTATATTATATGATGTCAAGAGAAAAATCAGGGGACAGGCGATATATCGCGTATAAACAGAAAGGTTCAGCAGCCGTAGGCAAAGCGATCCGCAGGTGAGTCAACGTTACGGCCTTTGGCCTGAGCTGCTAGGGCCAGGTTCTAAAGAAATCAATATTTACAAGAGACTTTCGCGAAGCGAAAATCTCTAACTCGCTGTCCCGCTTCGGGACCCCAGTCCGGGCAGGACAAAGAACAATCGAAAGCTCCCTTGCCGGTGCCAGCTGACGCAAGCTCCCACAATGGTGCCAATACAGACTGACTCGACTTTCACGTCCGTTATATTAAATTGCTAGAAACAGATAGTAAGGAACTTCTCTGGACAAGCCCGAGACTTAAAACGTAAGACAGATCATTTAAAGGAGAAAATATGTTTGTAACTAATATTCATTCAGGTCGAGATAATTATGCAGGAATTGCTGCTATTTCAGCACAAAGTACAGCTAAGAGGGCAAGAAATGACGTATCCTATTTGGAGAATGAAGTAGAAAGACTACTTATGATTTCAGAAGCTATGTGGTGTTTCATAAAAGAGAATCATGATTTAAAAGATGAAGACTTGTTTGCCAAGGTAATCGAAATAGATGGTAAGGATGGAAAGGTGGATGGCAGGGTTTCGCCAACAGTTCCTAAAAACTGTCCTGAGTGCGATCGTGTATTACCAAAGAAAAAGCCTTTCTGCTTTTTTTGTGGTGTCACTGTCCAAAAAGATTGTTTTGAGAGGTAAGCGTCTTAAGAATCGCGAGCTCCCACCATGGCGAGGAGTTCAAGCTCCGCAGACGGTGCCTCCGGCGGCCAAAGATGGGTGTCCATCTCTGGACTCTCCAATTGAATCGAGCGGCGAAGTAAAGATAAGTCAATGTTGTGCATTGTGCTTAAGCCATCGGCGTTCAACCCGCTTTGCGTCTCCACTCGGGTGACCAGTTTGATGAGCTGGGGATTTAGCGCGAGTCGGCATTGAATTTTTGGAATTCTTCAATAAGGGCGACATCAGCCAAGTCAACTGGACGGCCGCATTCGAGCTTCATCTTTTTTAATGTTTCCAAATTTGCTACGTATATTTCATTCCCTGCAAACTCTAATAAGTCAGCAGTCTGATATAGTGCATGAAATTCTCCCGGACGGCATAAATAAACATCTATGATATCAGGACCATCAGGAATTGAAAATGGAACCCATTGTCCGATAATAAATTCGGCTTGTTCCGCCAATGATAGTACAGCTTTGTTTTGTGGGATGAGATTGAGTTGTTGAAGTATGTTTAACACGTTTTGAATATCAGGAATGTTAGCGGGAATATATATGTCTAAATCCAGAGTTGACCTGGGGAGTCCATGAAGAACCAGAGCACCGCCACCAACAACTAAAAAGTCTATATCTGATTTAGATAATTCTGTTAAAATTAATGGCCAGTCAACTGGTGGGCCAGTTTCATTTTTCATGACGTCGCATTTTCATGTAAGTTTTTTGCTTCTCTTTCGGTAATGCAAGAAAATTTGCCCAGCCTGTTCTTAATGCCCAATTCAAGCGCTCTTCAGGACTTAGCTTCGCAAAATTTAGATAATGTTGTTTTCTTAGATCCATAACAAAACCTACATCACATCGCTTATAAAACAATGCACTACTGCTTTTAGCAGCGGGCTGCAGTTATGAGTGAAGGGATAAATGCTAGGTTACGGCCTTCAGCCTGAGGGACAAGGTCTCTAAAAGATAGGTGCGAGGTTACGGCCTTCGGGGACCAGTCAAGACATAGGTTACACATTTAGACCAAGACATGGGTAACACATGGTTACATTCCTATCATACTTTATTTAATGACTTTGTCCAAATAACTGTCTCCAATTTTAGATTAATTTCTGCCAATCTGAGATTATC
>JABSQK010000242.1 GCA_013215875.1 Lentisphaeria bacterium | reverse complement strand
TCCAGTAGTAATCACCCATGCTCAAACATTCAATTGAGGCATTCTTCTTTCCATAAATCTTTTCTGAAAGTTTAAGGAACTCCTCAAATTCATAGTACGCACTTTCTGTTTCTTCCATCTTAAAGAAAGCCTTTACAAGACTCTTTCTGTATACCAATGAATCTTTATCTGATTTACCTTTTTCGATTTTCTGGTAGAGGTTATAGATGTTTTCTTCTTGTGGGCTGAGTGTACTTTTCTTTTCTAATTTCTCCTTAGGTGAGACAACAGGCTTTTTTTTAATTTTAGGAACAGTTGTTACTTTTGGATCAAGTTTATCCTTAGTAATTTTTTCATGCGGCTTAACCGAAATAAAAAAAACGAATAACCCTCCGAAAATTATACCAACTAATAAAATGATAATCTTTTGCTTCATAATACCGTTATTTGAATGTAATCAAAGGATGATAAATTGTTGAAATTTGAACACATAAATTTATTTGATACATTATTAAATTTTAACCCCACTTTTTATAATACTAAATATCTACTGTTTATATTAATGAATATTCACTTCGCGAAAATTGACACTAAATGCTTAAATTTAGAATTCAAACTGATTTTAATTTTATTTTATATATTTAAAATAAGAGCAGATTGAGCCTAATATTGAAGAATAATCACACCGATATCATATTGTAAACTACTGAAGATAAGCAATTTGCGACTTACTTTGTAAGTGCATTAACACTGAAGTAATTAGAAAAAATGATTATTCATTAAACTATAGTCCACAAGAAATTACCATTTATTCTATAAAGACTTCATATCGACTTATGGCGAAAAGGCTAGAAACATCAAGTTTTCTAATTGCATGCCTTCGAGTGCAATGATGTTACGGGTCTGAATTCCATATATGTTTAATCTTATCAATGGTAGTCCTTTAGCGGAGTTCATTTCTTTCATGTCGTAATATTTCATCAACTATATCAAAATTCATTCTTTCAAACCAGATGGCGGTAACACCAAAATTTACGAGATGAGCGATTTTGGCACCCAATATTTCTTCTGTTTCTGGGGTTTGCTCAAATGAAAAGTGTTGAAGAATCGCTAGTTCCCAAAGTGGTGCTAGACAAAAATATCGCATAAATTGGATACTATATGCTGAGTAATAGCGTTTGGTGTAAGATTCAGGCTAAATATTTGATTCAAGAAAAATATGCACTACTTTCAATCCCAGGGTACGAGGAACGATCTCAGGAGGAAGAAAAACTGCCTGAATTGAAAAAGAACACTTTAAAAGAATATTAAGAACAGGAAAAGAATCCTTTGAACGCAGTCGAAATTGAAGAAGCTATCACCTTACTGGCGGAACAGCCGTTTGATGCTGAGTCTTTTCCTTTTGATTTCTTAGAAGCTTTTGGTAACAAAGAAACCACGATTAAACGGCTTAAGAGTGATAAAAAAGGATCTACCAATGCATCCGACCTGAAGGATCAAGGAGGGGTTCTTCAAAGAAATAACATCCACATCTTAGTCTGCCCCGAAGGTGAAAATGCCAACACCTTAAGGCAGCTTCGCGAAAGCCCATCAAACTCTAAAGCAAAAGTTAAGTTTATTCTTACCACCGATGGTAAATACATTGAATCTGAAGATCTGCAAAGCGGTGAATCAGTTGCCTGTAACTACGAAAACTTTCCAGATCATTTTGGCTTCTTTCTGCCATTGGCAGGCATCAGTACAGTTAAACAGATTCGTGATAGCGCTTTTGATATTAGAGCAACCAGCCGATTAAATAAGCTTTATATAGAGCTATTAAGTAAAAACCCAGACTGGGATACCGTAGGACGCCGCCATGATATGAACCATTTTATGTCTCGGCTTATATTTTGTTTTTTTGCAGAAGATACTGACATTTTTAATGTGCAAGACCTTTTCACTGATACTGTTTCTAAGATGAGTGCAAATAAATTCGAAATTACTCATGAGGTGATTTCTGAAATCTTTCGATCCATGAATACAAAACATGATGAACGCAAAAAAGAAGGCATCCGAAACTGGGCAGATAATTTCCCTTATGTAAATGGTGGCTTATTCTCAGGAAGCACAGAAACACCTGTTTTTTCAAAAATAGCCCGTTCATATCTTTTACATGTGGGTAGTCTGGACTGGACTCAGATCAACCCCGATATTTTTGGCTCAATGATCCAGGCTGTTGCTGATGATGAAGAGCGTGGTAGTTTGGGGATGCATTACACAAGTGTTCCTAACATTTTAAAAGTTTTGAATCCACTGTTTCTTGATGATCTCCGTGAGCAGCTAGAACAAGCTGGAAACAATGGCAGAAAACTACTCAATTTAAGAAAACGTATTTCCAACATTCGAGTTTTTGATCCTGCTTGTGGTTCAGGAAACTTCCTTGTTATCGCTTATAAACAAATGCGAGAAATTGAAGCTGGAATAAACGCTAGGAGAAGTGAGCCGGATAGACCAACAAAAATACCCCTAACAAACTTTAGAGGAATAGAACTAAGAGATTTTCCAGCAGAGATCGCTCGTTTAGCACTAATTATTGCTGAGTATCAATGCGACCTTCAATATCGTGGACAAAAATTAGCTCTTGCTGAATTTCTACCATTAGATACGAAAAATTGGATTACTTGTGAAAATGCTTTAAGGCTTGATTGGCTTGCGATATGTCCACCTACTGGTACAGGAGTCAAGCTGGTAGCAGATGACCTGTTTCGAACACCTCTGGATCAACCAGAAATAGACTTTGAAAATGAGGGTGGTGAAACTTATATATGTGGAAATCCTCCATATCGAGGGAGTAAGAGGCAAAGTGATGAACAAAAGGAAGACTTACGCTTGGTTTTTGAAGGGCGTATAAAAAAATGGAAATCTCTTGATTATGTTTCTGGTTGGTTCATGAAAGCTGCTGATTATTCATTAACATGCGATGCTTCCAGCGCTCTTGTAAGTACTAATTCTGTATGCCAAGGACAGCAAGTTCCTATTCTATGGCCAGAAATATTTTCTACTGGAAACCACATTAACTTTGCTCATGACTCTTTTAAGTGGGCTAATTTAGCAAGTCACAATGCTGGTGTAACAGTTGTCATTATCGGACTTAGCAGAAACCCAAGTAGCAAAAGGAAGTTGTTCTATATATCTGATGGAGAAGCAGTGGTTAAGCAAAGCGATAACATTAATGCCTATCTGGTATCGGGAGATAACGTAGAAGTCCATGCTGAGACAACCCCTTTATCTGGTCTACCTGAAATGCAAGTGGGTAACCATCCTTATTATGGTGGAAGTCTAATTTTTTCTATTTCAGAATCTGAAGAGATTATCGAAGAATACCCAGAAGCCGAAAAGTATATTCGGCCTTTTTATGGATCGACTGAGTTTGTTAGCAACCAACCAAGGCGTTGTTTATGGATTGGTGATAATGAGATTGATGAGGCTTCGAAAATAAAGCCAATTAGTGAGAGGCTCGAAGCAGTAAAAAAAGGAAGATTAAAAGCAAAGAAAGACTCAACTGCACAAAAGTTAGCTGATACACCTTGGAAATTTAGAGAGCAATTTACAGGAAATGAATATGTGATCATTGTGCCTAAAGTAAGCTCCGAAAATAGACCATATCTACCTGTTGGCTTACTAAAAGGGGAATGTATTGTCCAGGAGAAAGCATTTGCAATTTATGATGCTCCTATATGGAGTATATCATTAATTGCATCGCGTCTTCACTGGGTATGGATAGGTACCGTGTGCGTTCGGATGAGGACTGATTTTTCATATTCAAATACCTTAGGATGGAATACCTTTCCAGTTCCACATCTAACAGAAAAGAATATAAAAGATTTAACTCGTTGTGCCGAAGATATACTGCTGACTCGTGAAGCTCATTATCCTTCAACCATTGCTGACTTGTATGCCCCAGAAAACATGCCTGAGGATTTACGCAGAGCACATGAGCGAAATGATGAGATCTTAGAAAGGATTTATATTGGTCGTCGCTTTAAAAATGATACTGAGCGATTGGAGAAATTATTTAATTTATATACACAGATGAAAACAGGTAGTTCATCTGAGAAAGTAAAGAAGGTGAACTAACATGGATAAAAAGTCTATTCCCTCCGTTTCTGTTAATTACGCTTGTAATGGAAGCTCCAAAAAATCTAATGAGCTGGGTATGCGTGAAATGCAAGAACGAGCTTATGAAAAACGAGGTGAACAGTATCTTCTCATTAAATCGCCACCTGCCTCAGGAAAAAGTCGCGCCTTAATGTTTATCGCTTTGGACAAGTTAAACAATCAAGGTATTGATAAAGCATTTATTGTCGTACCTGAAAAAGTTATTGGTTCCAGCTTTAACGATGAACCACTTTCTGAGTTTGGCTTCTATTGGGACTGGAAGGTAGAACCAAGGTGGAATTTATGTAACGCTCCAGGTGAAGATGGCGGGAAACTTAATTCCGTAAAAACCTTCATCGATGGCGAAGATAAAGTTCTGGTCTGTACCCATGCCACATTCCGTTCTGCTGTTGATCGTTTTGGTATAGAAGTCTTTGATAATTGTCTGATTGCTGTTGATGAATTTCATCATGTCAGTGCAAACCCAAATAATATTTTAGGCAAGCAACTCACTCAGCTTATAGTCAGAGACAAGGTTCATATCGTTGCAATGACTGGATCATATTTTCGAGGCGATTCGGAGGCCGTTCTGTCTCCTGAAGACGAAGCTAATTTTGATACTATAACCTACACATACTATGAGCAGTTAAATGGTTACGAATATCTAAAAACTTTGGACATTGGCTATTACTTTTATTCAGATGCATACTCTGATGAAATTCTGAGTGTTCTAGACCCTAATGAGAAAACAATCATCTATATACCAAATGTTAATTCGCGGGAAAGCACAAAAGATAAACATAAAGAAGTTGAGCATATCCTCCACGAATTAGGAGAGTGGCAAGGTACAGACCCTGATACTGGCTTCCACTTGGTTAAAACCAGTGAAAGTCGGGTGCTGAAAATCGCTGACTTAGTAGATGATGATGCTAAGCGGGATACTGTTTCCGCAGCACTTAAAGACCCTGCACAGAAAAACAATCGAGATCATGTCGATATTATTATTGCCTTGGGCATGGCGAAGGAAGGCTTTGACTGGATATGGTGTGAACACGTTTTAACCGTTGGGTATCGCTCCAGTCTTACCGAAATTATCCAGATCATTGGTCGAGCAACCCGTGATGCTGAAGGTAAAACCCACTCCCGATTTACTAACTTAATTGCTGAGCCTGATGCGAAAGAAGGTGCGGTTGTTGATGCTGTCAATGATACGCTTAAAGCAATCGCTGCCAGTCTTCTTATGGAGCAAGTGTTAGCTCCTAGGTTTAACTTTGTGCCTAAAAACATGCAGAGTGGCCCTGAAGATGGCTACGACTACGGAGAAGATGGCTATAAGCCAGGTAAAACAAATATTGGTGTGAGTGAGTCCACTGGTGAGTACCAGATAGAGATTCTAGGTTTGGTAGAGCCAAAAAGCGAGAATGCTCAGCGGATATGCAAAGAAGATTTGAATGAAGTGATCACTTCATTTGTACAAGATAAAACTGCACTAGAGCGTGGCTTGTTCGATACCGAAATATTACCTGAAGAGTTGACCCAATTGCGCATGGGGAAGATTGTCAAAGAGAAATACCCGGAACTGGATGAAGGCGATCAAGAGGCAATACGCCAACATGCAATTGCTGCATTAAACCTAACACAGAAAGCCAAAGGAACTATCACTTCTGGTGAAGGTCAGGAAGGCAATACAGCATTAATAGATGGTGTTAGGAAGTTTGCAATGGATGTTCGAGAACTGGATGTAGATCTAATAGACAGTATAAACCCTTTCAGTGCAGCCTATTCCATCTTGGCTAAATCTATGAATGAAGACAGTTTGAAACAAGTTGCTGCTGTTATCGCATCCAAGAAGATTAGCTTGACGCAAGACGAAGCACGCGAGCTTGCCAAAAGGGCTTTGAAATTCAAGCAGGAGCGCGGACGCTTACCAGAATTGACAGCAGCTGACCCTTGGGAAAAACGCATGGCTGAAGGCATTGCATTCCTGCAAAGAAAAGCAGCGGAGGAAACTGATGTCTGAACAATCTGACTTAGAGCTGCTTAATGCACTTGGTGTTGAAGTAAAAAATAAAAAAAAGGCAAAGCTCACACCGAAACAAGAGCGTATTATTGCTGGCTTTGAAGAAATTCAGCGTTTTGTTGAAGAACATGGTATTCCGCCTAGACATGGCGATGATAACGATATTTTCGAGCGTCTATATGCAACACGCTTAGATCGCATCAGAAAGCTTCCTGAATGTCGTGAGTTGCTCGCAGAGCTGGACAGTCAGGGATTACTTGATGGTTCTGAAGCAGAACAGGAAGAAATTAATTTTGAAGAGATTAACGATGATGAGCTTTTAGCTCAGTTAGGCGTAGAAGCACCAAAAAAGAATGACATTACCGAGCTGAAACACGTCAAGACTCGCGCTGAAAAACAAGCAGCTGAAGAAATCGCAGTTCGAAATCGTTGTGAGGACTTTGAATCATTCAAGCCGTTATTCAACCAAGTTAAAGATGATCTCGATAACAAATTACGAAGCACTTTACGCTTTGGTAAAGATACTGCTATTGAGATCGGACACTTTTTCATTCTTGGTGGTCAGGTTGTTTATGTCGCTGAAATTGGCGATGAAATCAAAGCACCTAATGGCGAGAAAGATGCTCGGTTAAGAGTTATCTATTCCAATGGAACAGAAAGCAATATCTTGCTCCGCTCTCTGCAAAGGGCTTTATACAAAGACGAAGCTGGGCGAAGGCTTACTACCCCAGATATGGGCCCATTATTCTCGGGCGAATTAGACGAAGGCGATCTCGCCAGTGGTACTATCTATGTTTTACGTACGAAACTGGATCACCCATTAGTGAATAAAAACCGTGAAGTGATACACAAGATCGGCGTAACTGGCGGTGAAGTTAAAGAACGTATTTCCAATGCTAAATCAGAAACGACATACTTGTTGTCTGATGTTGAAGTAGTTGCAACCTACAAACTCTTTAACATCAATCGAAAAAAACTCGAAAACTTGATTCAAAAGTTCTTCGACAATGCCAAACTCGAAATAGAAATTATTGATAGATTTGGCAAACCAGTTGTTCCCCAAGAATGGTTCCTCGTTCCGTTGTTTGTGATAGATGAAGCTGTAGAAAAGATCAAAGACGGAACTATCGATGAGTATAGTTATGATACAGACTCTGCAAGCTTAATACGTGAAAGCGGAAAAAGTAAATAATTTATTAAGATTTCATTTGAATGGAGAATTTTAATTTACAAACAACAGCAGGCATTGTACCTAGACGCGTTGCCCATGGCTCAAATAAATAATGTGAAGATGCTAAAGTAATGAATGGAATCGAATGGAATCTGAAGAGTGAGTGACTTGTTATGCCAGTGGGCTAGTGATTTTTCTGCTGAAACATGGGGTAAGATAAAGCTTGCACATAACAGTAAATATTTTAAAATTTACGAAACTACTATTACACAGAATATGATATATGAATCAATTGTAAATGATTTTGGAAAGATAAGTATCCAAGAAGCAGTAGATGAAAGTCGAAATGGAAACGATCTCGAAGTATTTATAAAGGTTGGATCTAAATATAAAAGATTCGCTGTTCAAGCAAAGATATCATATCGTACTGAAAAGTATAAATCTATTAGCCATCGCGGTAATAGTGGTTTATGTCAAATATTTGATTTGGTTCTTTATGCTAAAAGAGAAAAAGCGATACCTCTTTATTTTTTATATACATATTCAAAAGGTTATTTGGAAGATATTAAAATAAACGGGTCGCTTGCATGTGAATATGGAGTGTCAGTGATAAATGCACATACAATATTCTGGAATTATTTTAATAGTTCTGAGAATAAATTTAAGAAAATACCTTCAGTTTCTGATTTGATTGAAAGAGACGATTTATATACATTTTCAGAATTTCTATGTAATAAAAAATGTTTAAATAAACTGGAAAGATCTATTTTTAACCCTGTAGGCAAGCTACCAGATACGAAGGAAATAAAAGCTATAAACTATGATTATGATGAAAGTTTTTTAGATGATGATAATTGGATGAATATTGATTCCAAAAGTCATACTCAAAAATATTCAACTTCAATAAATAATGATACTGGATTCAACCCAGGTCATAGGATAATTATCGATACATGAAAAATCAATATTTTGGCGATATAAACGATTATTATAAGTATTCGCTTTTACAGAAAATAGGTGAGAATTATGAAATTACGATTGCGTGGTGGCTCACTGATGATGATGGTTCTACGGATGGTCGTAAGACTGATTATGTGAATAACCCCGCATTACGGGAACTATCACCAACAATTTTTGATTTTATGAAGTCCTGTGTGGAAAATAATATTCGCGAGGTTTCAGTAATTGAAAATACGAATCTGATCAATGCCAGGTACTATTCACCGCTGATTACGGATGATAAGAATCAGCGACAAGTCTATATGGATGATCTAATGGCTTTTGCAGAAGGTACAAAACTAATCTTTGTGGATCCGGATAATGGGATGGAGATAAAATCAACACGAAAAGGAAACAAAAACTCCAGTAAGTTTATATACCTTGATGAGATTAAACGGATATACGATGCAGGATTTAAATTGCTTATATACCAACATTTCCCCAGAGAAAACCATCAAGACTTTATGGACCGAAAATGCAAAGAGCTTGAAGAATACCTAATAGCAGAAGTGACACCAACGAAATTTGAGCATGTCGTTTTCTTTTTGATTGCATAACCTACTAAAGAACATCATGTAAGTATTCTAAAATTAATTCGTTCTTCCAGGCTGTATAAATTAAACCATCATATTTACAAAAAATGATTGTTTAATTTGCATGTATAGTGTATTCTTAATTGTAATGTAAAAGAGGATTTTAATATGGATGACCTAACACGCCAATTCACAGAAATGGCATTATCTGAAGACATAAATAAGATTTCTGGTCCCAGCGAAATGCCTTTTTAAAATTGTGTATGGATGTTGCTAAGTCCTAAGAAAGTTCTAATAGGACTGTACGGTCTTGGCG
>JABSQK010000241.1 GCA_013215875.1 Lentisphaeria bacterium | reverse complement strand
ATCTATATATATATATCTTAATCGATTTTATATATTGTGAAGCTATATCAAATTATTTTTCGAAATGACTTGTTTTGTCATTTTTCATGTATAAATGAGCCGATTCTAGAGTCATTTGTTGAAAAATATTTTGATTATACTCCCTTTAGTTGCGAATATAACATAGAAATGAGAATACTGGTAGAAAATGCTACGTAATATTACTTAGCATGTGCAATTTTTCTACTTTAGGAAGCTACTTGGAAATTAAAATGTTATGGCAAAAGAAGTAATAATTATTGGCGGTGGAGTTGGTGGAATGAGTGCAGCTCACGAACTTCTTAGACGAGGGTTTAAAGTAAAGGTGTATGAACATAAACGCATTGCAGGAGGAAAAGCAAGAAGTATGCCTGCGCCAGGTACAGGAATCGGCGACCGAAAAGACTTGCCTGGGGAACATGGATTTCGATTCTTTCCCGGATTTTATGAGCATCTTCCTGCAACGATGGCACAGATTCCTCTTGGGAATGATAGAACTGTATTTGATAATCTTGTGGATGCAACTCGAATAAGATTAGCAAGATATGACGAGAAATCAATATTAATGACTTCACGTTTCCCTAAATCATTAGATGATCTGATTGTAATTCTAGAGGACTTATTTGATACCAGCTATGGATTTGAACCAGGGGAGGTCAAGTTTTTTGCTGGTAAACTGTGGCAGCTAATGACTAGCTGTTACATCAGAAGATTGTATGAATATGAGAAAATAGCTTGGAGTGATTATATAGAGGCTAATGGTAAATCACACGCTTATCGAACATTGTTGGAATCGGGCCTCACTAGAAGTTTAGTTGCGGTGCAAGCCACCGTAGCCAGTACACGAACTGTGGGTGATATTTTGCTACAATTGTTATTTGATATCGCTACTCCTGGAAAAAGCAGCGATAGATTACTTAACGGACCTACAAACGATGTATGGATCGATCCATGGTTAAAATGGATGAGAGACACTTTTACGGATAATTTTGAATACTATTTTGATAAGGAAGTTGATCATATAGAATGCAATACGCAAACAAGAAAAATTGATCATATTACTGTTAAGAATGTTATAAGGGATGAAAGTGGCAAAATCACTGGTTACGGAGATTCTTTTAGCGTTACTGGTGATTATTATATCAGTGCTGTTCCGGTGGAAGTTTTTGCTCGTAAAATTACTACGGAAATGAAAGCTGTAGATCCAACTCTTGAGAGCATTGAGATATTGAAGGATTATGTCAGCTGGATGAATGGGATTCAGTTTTATTTAAGTGAAAATGTTACTGTCGATCACGGCCATTGTATATATGTAGATTCTGAATGGGCATTAACAAGTGTATCTCAAATTCAATTCTGGAAAGGGTTTCCTATAAAAGATTATGGAAATGGGAAGGTGAAAGGAATACTTTCTGTAGATATTTCGGATTGGTTTAAAAAAGGTTTAATAAATCAGAGTTTTGCTTCTAATTGCTCTAGAGAGGAAATTAAAAATGAAGTTTGGGCACAACT
>JABSQK010000240.1 GCA_013215875.1 Lentisphaeria bacterium | reverse complement strand
GTTTTTGGGCATGTTTGGACCAATGAGGATATGCGCGAAAAAGGCGCAGCATCACATCTGAATGAAGTCGTGATAAACGCGTTTAAATCGCGCGGCAGAGCATTATTACTCGGCACTACTTACGATACTGTTCCCTACAAAATTTATCAGAAGTATGGCTTTAATGGTATTGAAAAAGAAAGCGGTTACATGGACTATTACAGCGACTCGAAAGCTGAGTTTGAAGACTACTTTTTTGCCACGGACAATCTTCAGATGCGCCCAGTGGGTTGGCTCGACTGGCCCACTGCCCCTTGCCTCTACCTCAATTCATTTCCAGGTGTTGTTCGCAGCATGCAGATGGGCATCATCGGCCGTAGTTCCACTGAAGGCGGCATGCTCGGACTCATAAAACACAATGAAAGCAATGATGATAAACTGGCATGGTCGCTCTACAATCCTCAAACAGGGGCTGTACTGGCAACTGCCGGATATCGCTGGCATCCATTATGGCCGGAGACACTCATTCTCGATTTTTACAGCCATCCCGACTGCTGGGAACGTTGCCACGATCTTATCGAGAAATTGAAACTGCCTGAAACTACGCGTCTTGTGGCCTATAGCGATTTCGAAAACCCTCGAAAAAACAGGGTGTTAGCAGATCTTGGTTTTAGCGAAGTCGCAGAATTCCAAAATCGCGTCTACAAAGATACGGCTAAAACTGTACTGGTAGATGTATTTGAATACGAAAAAAGAAAATAAATGAAAAAAATATGACGATTGTCATATTTTTTTCTCACAAGTCGACATTTAGGTACATTTCCTGCGATATATAGAATTTAATAAGTATAGGAATTTTATGAACGCACATATCGCCATTATAGATGACGATCCATTGATACTGGAATTGTGTCAGGACTTTTTGGAATCGCAGGACTATACGCACACATTGATCAATGACAGTATGGAAGCTTTCGAGATCATCAAAGGGAATGTTCCCGACCTGGTCATTACCGATATTGAAATGCCCAACAAGAGCGGCTTGGAGTTATTGGAAGAAATAAAAGCTGAATTTCCTAATTTGCCAGTATTGGTCCTGTCCGGCCGTGGAACCATACAAACTGCGGTGCAGGCCATTCAATTAGGCGCCGATGATTATGTCAGTAAACCCTTTCATCCTCAGCAATTTTTGCTGCGCATTAAAACAGTTCTACATAAGCAGGAATTAACTGTAGAAAATGAAGATCTCAAAAAGCAGCTCGAAGTTCATAAAGCGGGTAAAAGCATTATTGGTAACAGCCGTTTGATGCAGAAAGTATTTAATGTCATCGAACGTGCCGCTCCCACAGATGCCAATGTGCTCATATGCGGTGAATCCGGTACAGGTAAAGAAATGGTCGCCCGCGAACTTCACAACCTGAGCAAGCGCAGCAAGAACCCGTTTATACCTGTGGATTGTGTGGCCATTCCCACACATCTTATAGAAAGTGAACTATTTGGCCACGAAAAAGGCTCTTTTACAGGCGCTATTGATCGCAAAATTGGCCTCTTTGAAACCGCGAAAAATGGCAGCATCTTTCTCGATGAAATTACCGAGCTCGACATCGATCTGCAGAGCAAATTGTTGCGTGTGTTGCAGGAGCGCAAGTTTAGACGTGTCGGCGGCAATGACTATATCGACCTCAATGCACGAATCATCTCTGCAACCAATCGCGACCCGGAACAGGCTGTACAGGAAAATACCTTTCGGCTCGACCTCTTCTATCGTTTAAATGTAATACCCGTCGATTTACC
>JABSQK010000024.1 GCA_013215875.1 Lentisphaeria bacterium | reverse complement strand
CATCGACAAAGATATGAATCCCTTCGACAGTATATTTGACCGATTTCTAAATATGGACCGCTGTCCCGAAATCTTTTACCTGCGGGAAAATATCCGTAACTGGCGTTTCTATGATTATTTTCGTACGGACAAAGATGCGCCGGCACGACAGTCGCAGATTGGCACCTTTACTCCGATACTCAATCATGATGGTTCCGATGTGGCGGCAGCAATCCAAACGGTCATGGAAAATGGTATAATGGAAAACCTGGTATCTACAATCGAAGATGCATTTCCCGGCGCACGGTTGGAGGTGCAGGCTGAGCAAGGACGATTCAGCTTGTTTTTTCATCAACCCGGACTTTTGCGACCCTTGACTGTGAGCGAACTTTCAGAGGGTACCTTGCGTTACATTTTACTAGTCGCGGCCTTATTAACGCCGCGTCCGCCGGAACTGATGGTGCTCAACGAACCGGAAACAAGTTTGCATCCGGATCTGATTCCTGCACTGGCACGGCTCATAATAAAGGCCAGTAAAGAATCGCAAATTTGGGTGATCTCACATTCGAAGGTACTGATAAAGCAATTGACCAAATATAAGCATTGCAAACATCTCGAACTTGAGAAAGAACTCGGGGCGACTCTGCTCAAAGGACAAAATCTCCTAGACAAACCGCAATGGAAGTGGCCGGTAAAAAGTTGAGCTTATAAACATTGGCTTGCACAGAGCTTAAGTGCCACCATCTTATTGATGAGCAATTAATATTATGGAGCACTATGATCATTCCACGTTATTGGGTAAGAGGGTCGCATAAGGGGAGTGACTCCTCCGGAACTGAGCATGAGTTTTATGCATGGGGCTGGTCATCGACGAGTAAAGATGACGCGGAAAATCTCGGTAATCGACGGGCAAAAAATGTATTCGACCATTTCATCTCTGCCCAAGGCTTTCCTGAAAGAGAGAACTTTTGGTATTATCCCGAAGTACCGGTTCGCGAAGAAATTATCGATATTCTCCATAGCCGCGATTTCGCGCTCATCACTCGCAACCGCTATGGCGCGCTAATTCTTAATACTGCATCTGTTATGTTTGTCGATATCGATATGCCAGAGCAACATGCAAATCACGGATTATGGACCTCTGTAAAAATGATGTTTTCAAATAGCGCTAAGGAAGAGGCAAAGAATGATGAACGCAATGAACAGTTTACCAAAATTCATGACTGGTGGTGGAAGAACCAGGATTATACATTTCGAGTCTATCAAACCAAAGCCGGCTTTCGACTGCTTTTTACAAACCAGTATTTTGATCCCACCAGTCCCGAAACCGAGCGAATCTTCGATGAGCTTGGCGCCGATAGTTTATATAAGCGACTCACTATTAAGCAGGATTGTTACAGGGCCCGGCTCACAGTAAAACCTTGGCGCGTAAATTTTTATCCACCGCCTGGCAGCTTTCCAGAAATCGATAGTAAACAATTGGAATCATGGGTGAAAACCTATGAGGAGAAATCTGAAGACTATGTTGTTTGTAAATTCATCGAACAAATGGGCACGGAAGTAATTGATGAAACAATGGGTATGATCATTTCTGTGCACGATAAATACTGCTGCTCGGATACAAATAAACCACTGGCCTGACAGGAGCTAACAATGGCACTATTAGAATTAAGAATATTGAAACAGATTCTTATTAGCATCTGCCTCACTCTTTGCGCTAATGCGCAGACGAATAATAAAGTAGTCTACAGCGGAGTGGTCGGGAAAAACCTCATTTGCATTGAGATTGATGATGGTGATGCAGAACATGCGGTGAAAGGTTTTGGTAAAGTGAAAAATGCGACTTTTAAGGTTCAGGGGATTCGCGATCCATCATCCTATTGGATTAAAAGTGCGGATGATGCAAATTATAAAACTGCTCAGAAACCCCTTAAGATCGGCCACAAGGCAAAGGGTTCCGAGTTTGTTCAGGAAGGCGGCTGGAAATTTGAACCGCGTATGCGGCACACTATATATTTGCAATCGCCAAAGCCATTGAAAGAAGCTGCCAGCTACGAAATAGTGATCGCCAAAAAGGCCAGCGGCACTGCCAATTTCAAAGTTAAATTTAAAATGAAATCGGCTAGTCTACGCAGTGAATCCATCCAGGCATCACAGGTCGGCTATGTGCCGGGCTTATCAAAATTTGCCTTTATATCCAACTGGGCTGGTACTATGGGCGGGATTGATTTTTCATATCTCAAAGATAAACCCTTCACGCTTCTAAACACGAAGGGAAAGAAAGTTTTTAGCGGGACGATTAAGCTGCGCCGCAAAGCAGGTGAACCCGGAGATGATGCCTACAAAAGCAATTACCAGAAAACAGATCTCTATGAAATGGACTTTTCCAAGTTCAACAAAAAGGGAAAATATGTCATATCCGTACCCGGCCTTGGTTGCAGCTATCCATTTAGTATAAGCCGCACGGCCTATGCAAGTGCTTACAAGGTAACGACAAAAGGATTCTACTATCAGCGCTGCGGAACTGAGCTGAAGGAAAAACATGCGGGTAAAGTATGGAAACGGAAGCGTTGTCATCACCCTGGTGATGGTAAAAAAGTGCAGGAGACAAAACATCCGGTAAGTGGAAAGGGAAGTGCCTTTTCTCAGTTGCCTAAAAATGTGACTGGCAAGACACTCAACTATTGGGGCGGCTGGCACGATGCGGGTGACTGGGACCGGCGGGCGCTGCATCTAAATAATGCCGCACAACTGATAGATGTTTACATTGTCTTTAAAAAAATATTAAAAGATGGGGATCTGAAGATACCAGAGTCAGGCAATGGCATTCCGGATATTCTCGATGAGGCAATCTGGTGTATTGATTTCTTTATGAGGGGACAAAAGGCAGATGGTGGAGTGCGCGGAGGTATTGAAAGCGAAGGACATCCACAATTTAATACGGTCTCATGGAAAGATCCATTACATCTCTATGCTTACAAAGAAGATTACTATGCAACTGGTTTGTTTGCCTGGTGCGCGGCCAAGGCTGTAGTAGCATTGTCAGGATCTAAAAGGGGGAAAGCAAAAGCAGCGTCTTATAAAAAAGCGGCAGAAAAAGCCTGGGCCTGGATGGAAAAAAATAACGATCCAAAACAGGCGGATGCCAGGAACGCCGCCGCTGCAGCGCTCTATGCTGCAACAGGCAAGGCTTTCTACCACAAGGCATTAAAAGAAACAAGCGTTTGGACAAAGAATGCCAACGCGGCAACTACAGTATACGGAAAGTACGATCAAGGCAGATCAGCAGTTTCTTATTGTCTCTATACGCCAAAGGCCAAAGTAGATGCAAAGCTCAAAGTCAATATGGAAAAAGCTTTACTCAAGCAAGCGGATCAATGGGTGAACAGTGCAAATCAACGGGCTTATCGCTTTGCAACAAATATGTATCGCCCAATGAACTGGGGACTTACATCCGCTCCCGATATTGGTATTCTCATTTCTGCCTATGGCATAAACAAGGCAAAAAAATATGCCAATGCAATTGCCACTAGCTGCAGTTTTACCACCGGAGCAAATGCACTGAATATTGTTTGGGTCTCAGGATTGGGAATAAATAACGCATCGCAAATTCTGCATGTCGATTCATGGTATCAATCGGCCAAGGCTGGTCTTCACACAGTAGTCCCGGGACTGGTTCCCAGTGGAACACTAAAATTCCGCACTAAATCGAAGGGGATTCACGGTTTTTCACAACGCTCATTTATTCCGGATATTACCACTTGGCCACCGATCAATTCCTATACGGGAAACAAATATGATCCAGGGATGAATGAACATACAACAAATAGTATTGGTTCAGCTGCACAGGCATATGCATTTATGTATGCCATCGGCCAAACGCCCTTGAAGGGGCAATAAACCCGATCGGGTTCGCCTATTTTTCGATATGAAATACTTCTTTGAGATCTGTTGCAATTGGGCTGTTGTCGGGGTTTCCCGGCATGAGAGGCGCCATGTGGGCCCACCACTTTTTGCAGATCTCTGTATCGGCGATGGACTGCCAGCGCTCAAGATCTTCAATTACCGCATAGGCAAATAAATCATTTGTATCCGGATCCATAAATATCGAATAATCCACGACCCCGTGGTCTTTTAGTGTTTGTTCAAGTTCTTCCCAGATTGGATTGTGCCGTGCTTCATACTCGACCTCATCACCTTTATTTACTGACATCTTAAATGCTATTCTCATAATTGGCCCTGTTTTCTATAGTTGAAATATTGCTAATTTCTTAATAAATCACAAATTAGATAAAATGCGAATTGTATAGGGGAATCAATATCTAAAAATCCTGAGACCCGCTCATGAACAGTTAGATCCAAGTGTTAAAATTTAGAACCAGGATACTCAAATTTGCTAGCTCACTAAAAGAGTAAATTATCCTTGCATTGCCTATAGATTTAACGCATTTTAGAACTAAATGAAAAAAGTTTTATATATTATTTCAGGTGCCAATGGTTCAGGTAAAACGACCTTTGGAAAAAACCTTCAACTGCAGCTGGGGTTCAAATTCATAAATGCGGATGAAATAGCAAAAGAACTTGATCCTGATAACTCGACGGGCGGCAAACTTACAGCCGGTAGGGAGTTCTTTAAACAGATTGATGACGAAATAGAGCATAAGCATTCTTTTATTATTGAATCAACATTGTCTGGAAAATACTTAAAAAGACTTGTACTTGAAGTTGCAGACAAGGGATATTCTGTTGAATTGATATATATCTTCTTAGAAAGCCCCCTAGTGTGTATTGAGCGGATAAAAGAACGGATCTTACATGGTAGGCACTTTGTTCCAGACAATGATGTGATTAGACGGTTTTACCGGAGTAAAAATAATTTTTGGAATGTATACAGGCATTTATCTGATAAATGGTTACTTATTTATAATTCCGAACTTTCATTCAAGGAATTCTGTATTGGCTCTCGAGATAAATATCTATTGAACGATGCGGAATTGTTTAGTAAATTTCAAAAGGACATTAGTGATGGACATGAATAAAACCGAAGAATTAGAGCTTCTAAAAGAAGCATTCTTCATACAGCAAGTTGGGAATGAAGCAGTAAAAAATGCATTGGACAACAATCGAGAAAAGAATATCCCATCGGTATTTTCTAGAGATGGGGTTATCTATTATAAAATGCCATCTGGAGAAATTACGAGAAAGAGTCCGTTCAAATAACTGACATCTTAAATGCTATTCTCATAATAAATCCTTATTTTCTATTAAATTAATGTAGTACTAAATATCCTTATTTGCATCCGTGACCTGATTGGCCTTTCGCCGATTCATCAGTCGTTTACAAATCCAATTGAGTAAATGCATCAGTAAAAGGCCACCGAATGGTGAAGCAAATCCGATAGCAATACTCACAGCAACATTTGTATAGACATTTGAATTGATAAATGAACAGGCTTTCTCCCGAACTTTGATAAAGAAATCTCTAATGGCGACAAAGCCAATCTCTGCCTCAGGATGCTTTTCTAAGTACTTAGTCATTTCTTCAGGATCGAGTGCGAAAACGACCAATAGATGGATATAAATACTTTTGTCTTGAGCCAGTTTATCAATGATTCCTTCTATTAAAGAGGCAGAGGTGGAAACTAGATGTTGTCCAGTTTTGGACTCTTGATCAGATAATGTTGCCTTGTAAATCTTTTGCTTGTATTCTTCGTTAACCTTTATCCGTAGTTTTTTATTGGAAAGCAATGTATCGAGTTCTTTAAAAGATTCGTTACCGGTGAGTTCATATTCTGCAGAATCTAGGGCCATAGCCACATAGACACTTATGATGATTTTATCAAGGATTCGTTCTTCACGAATTTCCTTTTTCAAAAAGCCTCCACCACCAAACCACAAACCTGCATACCCAAAGCCCAGGCATATACAGATTGAAAAAATTGGCGCCCATATCCAGGCAACATAGCGATACCACCTATAGTCAGACAGGACGATCCATTTCTTTTTTTACGACGTATTAAAACAAAGGTTAGGATACCAACAATAAGTCCCAGAATAAGACCCAGGATCCCCCAGAGTGTGATGGCTCCAACAAAGCGTGCAGCAAACCAGAGAGAGCCCTTCCAGTTGGACTTCAAAAGTACTTTAAGGTTGCCTAGGAATCTTTTGGTTTCTCCATGCATGGCACTTGGAAGCCCTTCACGAATGCTTTCAATATCCAGTGTGTTTAAAAATTGATTCAATTCATCCGTCGTCAGATCTACTTCATATGGTTTGGATTGCATTTCTGCTAGTGCATCTGTTGTGGTCCATTGATCAACAACAACACGGTGAATAGCGATCATAATTCCAGTCTTGCTTCCTCCATCCTCGCAGAAGACCAATACATCAGCGTTCATAGGATCTAGAACAGCTTGAAGAAAGCTTTTGATCTGTTTGTTATCTGGCTTCCAAGTTAACATAGAAATGGGCAGGTAAACCATGCCATCGGGCAGATCCACTTCTTTATCGAAACCTTTGGTACTTAAGTTAATCAACAAACGGATTCCAGCAGTATAAAGTTCGGGGATCTGGCCTGGTTGTACAGGACCACTACGATGTAGACGACCGTTTATCTGGTGAGATTTTTCAAGGCCTGCGAGGTCAGTAGCAGTAGCCCAATTCGGATCTTGAGCAACCGAGGTATTTTCTTCAGCACATAAAGAATGGCTGAATAAAAATGAAAGGAATATCAGACCCCATGTTCTTAAGTAAACAAACATTACAAACCCACTAATTGTCGTATTATTGAATTAAAATTTTGATGAATCTCTTATAGTTGAATACCCGGGTCATCTTCGTAGGCGGAGTCAATTTGCACCAGGCGTTCCAATGTACACGTGAACAAATCAAAGAGGTCTCTTATAAGAGTTTTGTCTCTGATTTCTCCATCGTAGGTAAACAGTAATTGATCGACCCCATCTGGAAAATCATCCGCAAAGAAACCATCGTCATCGGCGATTTCAAAACAGATATCGGGAACTTTTGTAATGAGGGATTTTAGGGAATCGTCATTGAGCAATTGTTTGATTTTTTCTTCATTGTTCGATTTAATAATAAATGAGTCATCGAACAGTGGATCACCAATGATCACATCTTGAAAACCGAGCATCTTGCCGATTGGACTAAAAATGCTTTCACGATAAATTTTGAATTGTAGAGAATCTTTATTGATAAATGGTGCACGCATACGGGTGTGGACCTGTGTATGGCTTTGGTGGTGGCCATCGCCCGGGCCAATTGTGTTTCCGCTGCTTTCTGTAATTGTATCGAGAGAGATCAACCATTCTCCGCTTTTATACTGAAGGGTATCAGTCCCCAAAAATCCACCTTCCTCATATATCCCACCAATATCTGTGGCGATTTGTGACCAAATCTCATCTTTTGATGGACCAAAAACATGTCTAAGTAATGCCATATTATCTCCTTTTATTCTTCATTTAAAGCTGTTTATTGCTGCTCTGACAAACGTAGTACAGAAGTGAATTATGTCAATTCTACGGATAGGCTCTCTACTAATTATTAGATTAGTCCGGCTGGCTTGTAGGATTTTTCGGGATCCGCGAAGGAATTTCCGGCATGATCTTTTCCTCGGGCCAGGTAGATATGAAAACTTTCAGGATCGCCCATCCATTTGCACTTTGTCGAAAAATACCGGATAGCAAAGCAGGATCGCGAGCTGGAACTGGTATTCGGCTCTGAGCCATGAACGATGCGCGCATCGTGGATGTGTGCCTGATTCGGTTCCGTCTCGAGATAGACCGCTTTGCTTTCATCAATCTGGTCGGGTTTCATTTTACGCAGAAAAACTTCGCCAGTCGGGTCGTCCATTGGCTCATAGTCAGAGTAACCAAAGACATGGGTGCCCGGAATTACTTTCATGCATCCATTGCCCTGCGACTGAGGCTCGATAGCAATATTGATGGAGACCACTTCCATGGGCTGAATCATCTTATCCCAATAGGCTGAATCTTCATGCCAGGTAATATTTTTCCCCTCGCCCGGTGGTTTGCGTAGAAAGTGTGAAGCAAAAATTGCGATATCCGGGCCGGTGAATGGTTCGATTAGATCCAAGATATCATCTGAGAATAACCAGTCAAAAACAACCGGATCCACCCAGTGTGGACAGTCGATCAATTGCGGTGCTTTCCCGTTTCCTTTTTTTGGTACCCGATCAAAAAGCTCATCTGAATAGTTTCGCAGTTTCTCAAAAAGGGTCGCGTTCAAGACCGGCTCTTTGATGAGCAAATAGCCATCTTCTTTATATGAATCCAGGTGAGTCTGTTCTATTTTTGCCATGATTTACCTTCAACGATTAATTTGAAAAACACTATTTTTCCCTTCGTTTTTGAATTATTCTACACTGCGCCGGAATACCCGGAACACAAGCTAATTATAGCTATATTTGGGGAATTATATTGATTTAATATTAGCTGCCAATTATAGTGTTCCTGAACTTATAATTAAGGAATTTATGTCTGTAAATAATAGCCAAGAAGATTTTAATAGTCGCGATAATGCGCATATAGAATTAACGCATATTCTTCATTATTATTTAAACCAGGATGATGGGTCGACAATTATTGAGCTCCTGAGGGAGTACTCGGAATATCCAAAGGAAATCCTCGACTATTTACAATTTATCATTATCGATGACGGGTCGCCAATTCATGTTGATTTTCCCACAGATTTAAATATCAACTTGCTTGTCCTTAGAATTACCGAGGATATTGCCTGGAATCAACCCGGCTGTAGAAATCTTGGTCTGACGTATTCACGGTCCGACAAGGTATTACTCACAGATATTGACCATAGTTTTCCTGTGGAAACAATGCAAAAATTAATTAAGCACAAGAATCCTGGCAAGACCTTTTATAAATTTAGACGCTACAAAAATGACGGAACACTAATCAAAACACACCCCAATACTTTTTTTATGTCCAGGGCTAGATGCCTGAAATATTATGGCTATGATGAAGATTTTAGTGGCAGCTATGGCTATGATGATAGTATGCTATGGCGCTGGCAGCGGAATCACGGAACTCGTTTTGTCACAATGCCGCTTAAATATCCTTGTACATCCCGTAAAATAGACCTGGATAATGCCTATCATTCACTTGAACGAAATGCCGATGAAAATAAGGACGTCGCAGAAAAGAAAAGGGAGGACTGGAAAAAGTATGGTCCTGCCCGGGGACACAGCCGCCGCTTTCTCTGTTTCAACTGGGACATCGTTTGCGATCTTTATCGCGAATCAGAAATACCGGAGCCACCCATACAAAAATTCTGGATAAAAAATTGGCATTTTCGAAACATCTGGCCAACTTAAAAAATCAAATCTACGCTTGTGTTAGCGCAGCGATCGTTAGATCAGCAATTTTTTCGACAATCAAATCTGCTTCATTGAGCTGATCATTGGTAAATGTCTGTGCTACAGCAACGGAAAAACAGTTGGCTGAGTTTGCCGCTTCGATACCGTGAATTGCATCTTCAACAACAGTGCAATTTTGAGGGTCTTCTCCCAGGGCGCTGGCAGCTTTTAAAAAGATTTCCGGATCAGGCTTTTTATTTACAACCGTATCGGCACTCATAACAGCATCGAAAACAGACATATCTACACCAATCTTTTTCATGTTTGCTTCTATCTTTACAAGATCCGCACTGGAGGCGATAGCGACCTTTAATCCCGCATCCTTGCAGGTCTGAATTAAATCCACTGCTCCTGGAAAGGCTACAAGCTCAGTCGGTACCAGGTCGAGATATATTTCATAGAGTCTGTTTTTTGCTTCTGAAATATCCATCTCATGATTGTGTTTTTTTGCCACACCACCGATATAGCTGTTTTCACCGGTGCCAATAAAGGGTGTGAAATCCTCTGGGTCTACAGTTACACCGCGTTCTTTAAATAGTTGTATTGCGGCAGTGAGAATTACCGGTTCTGAGTCGACGAGCAGGCCATCCATATCGAAAATTATTGCATTTATCATTCTTAGTCCTTTTACGTTTAAGTCGTAGTACAATGGTCTAAAACGGAGAAACTACAAAGACAGGAAATCAGATCGTTGGAGTTGCTGAAAAAGTCCAGACTTACTTGATGAGTAGGTCTGCGAGTGTAGCGACCACCCCACCAAGATGAAGGCGTGTTTTAATGCATCGAATTGAGGCTGACGACCTCAGTGATTGTGAGTTTGGCTTTTAGATCTTTGAATTTTAAAGTGCAAGTTTTTCAGCTTTATAACAATAAACGTGCATGAATTCGGATAAAAAACTAAAAACATTAATTAGATCGTTCAGCTTACTCGATGTCTTCGCCTTCGCGAACAAGGCGGGCACTATTTAAGATGATGATCAAGGCGCTTACAAGCTGAATTACAGCGGCAGGAAGGGGCCGCAGAATGCCGGCGGCACTGAGTATTATACCACCAACAACAAAGAGTACACCAATGATAATATTTTGAAGGATCACCTGGTGGACATGGCGGGATAATTTGATGAGGAATGGCAGGCGATTGAGCTGATTATTCATCAAAGCGATATCGGCACTGTCCATGGCTACATTGCTGCCTGCAGCACCCATAGCAATACCTATGTCGCTGTTTGCCAGTGCCGGCCCATCATTTACGCCATCGCCAACAAAAGCCGTATGGAAGCCTTTTTTCTTGACGGCATCGACATAGTCAACTTTTTCAGATGGCAGGCAGGCCCCCTGAAAGTTTTTCATTGAAAGCAATCCGGCAACTCTGGCGGTGACAGATTTGCGGTCGCCTGAAACCAGTGCGATATGTTTCATGTTTTGCTCTTTAAGCTCGCTTATGAGTTCGGCAGCATCATCGCGGATTTGATCTTCCAGGGCGACCCAGCCTAGCGCTTTACCATCGCGGGCTACATATAAGAGGGTGATACCCTCAGGATCCAGATCCTTGATGACCGGAAAATCGGCTTCTTGAATATCGTTTTCCTCCATCCAGGCAAGGTTACCGGCAAGGATACTTTGCTTTTCAATTTGTGCGCGTATGCCGCGGCCGGGCTCTTCATGAAGCTCCGATGGTTCAAGCAAGGGCACATTAGCGGTCTCGGCTAATTGTGTGATTGCTGTAGCAACAGGATGGTTACTGCGCTGTTCAGCACTGGCAGCAAGGGTGATCAGTTCTGTTGCTGAAATAGTTTCGCAGGCGGCCATTTTCTGAATACCAAGTTCACCTTTTGTAACGGTACCGGTTTTGTCCATGATAATTGCGTTTACTTTGGCAAGCTTCTCAAGGTCGCTGACATTTTTTACCAGCACTCCCAGACGAGCAGCTGCAGATAATGCGGCAACCATTACAGAGGGTGTTGCCAGTATTAAGGCAATCGGACAGGCGGCAACCAGCAGGGCGGCAACACGGTCGATTTTATTGTCTGTGGCAAACCAGACCAGGACAGAGATCATTAAGATGATGGGTGTGTAGTATTTGATATACTGGTCGATAAAGCGAACAAAAGGCAGGCGGCTGTTTTCCGCCTGGGCGATGAGCTCGCGCACTTTACCCAGGGTGGTATCCTGACCGGCACGATCAACTTTTATATCGATTAAACCACTGAGGTTTGTTGTACCGGCAAATACCTTATTACCCGTTTGTTTATCCGCTGGGATCGACTCACCGGTGATATTTGCTTCCTGGATAGAGGTCATTCCTTTGATAATTTCGCCATCGGCATGAATTGCTTCACCGGGCTGTATACGCAGCGTATCTCCGGGAATCAGGTCCCAGGGATCGACCATCAGGTCGTTTCCATCGACACGTTTGCGCGCTTTTCCCGGTGCCATGCGGCCAATTTCTTCGAGCGATTCTTTAGCTCCCACGGCCCTGTGCGACTCGATCATCATGGTGATTGACATAAAGAAGGCGATAGCTGCGGCAATCTGCAAGGCCAGGTCGTTGTTTTCTGCGACCATGCTGGCTTGAGCGATAGAGGCGAGTACGGCGATGATGACCAGGATATTGAGCCCCGAATTACGACTGTTCGATTTAAGCGAAAGCTGGATGATATTTATCAGCAGGCAGAGTGTCGCCAGGAAGGCCCAGTAGCTTGCCATATTGCCATTGTCTGCTGCCCAGGACTTGAGACCCAGGACATCGTAGTCCATACGGCCTATTTGTGACAGGATAAAGGAATCAATCAAAAGGAATACACCTGCAATGGTGAGACCTGCTGTGATAAATTTGGATCTATCTTCAGTCACTTTTAGCTTTCTTCTTTATAGGGTTTTTGTTGATATCGAGCCGGAGCTCACGCTGATTCTTTGGGTCGATGAGAAACAGGTGGTCGACATTTGCCATGATCCCGCGCATTTTTTCGAGATGATAAATCTGCTTGAACATTTTTTTATTTTTGCGATATTCCGGCAGCATTTGATTAAATATTTCTGCATCTGCAGCCGCTTCTTTTTCCATTTTGAGATTATATGATTTTGCCGCAGTAAGTAATTTTGCCTCTTTTATCCGGGCCTCGGAAATAATTTTTTGTGCATCATTATCGGCCTGTGCAATAATGCTGCCTTTTTTTTCATTGGCCTGGCCGACTGCTGAGAATTCATCCTTTATTGTACGTGGCGGGGCAATCTCCACCAGTACTCTGTCGATACTGATTCCCAGTTGTAGTTCGGCAAGTTCTGCTTTTAAAGTCTTGCTTAATCGTTGTGTCAGCAGATCCTTATTTTGCCAGGCGCTATCAACACCGAGACTAAAAAATGTCTGGCTGACTGATTTATTTAAGAGCAGACGGATTAATTCCGGTGCCTCGCTTTTGCCAGTTTCAGGATTATAACCACAACGGGTGAGAAACAGGTAGGGGTCGGTAATTGTGTAGAACAGGGTCCATTTGCTGTGCAGAAGATATTTATCGCCAGTAATGTTGTAGCTGTCTGTTCCAGGAATAAACATGTCGACAGGCGTATCGCTCTTATACCAGTAAGCAAGCGAGGTGAGCTGCTGGGTTTTTGTGGATTCCGGTAATTTTATTTTTTCATCTATGGGAAAGGGCAGGGTAAGGTAGGTCCCTTTTGTGTGATAGTTTTTTCCATCGCTTAAAACCGGTTTGCCAAAACGCAGTATAATACCCACTTCGTCTTGCCGAACAATGAAAACACTTTTCCACAAAAAGAATACGCTTGCGAGCACAAGTATCGCAATCAATATCCTGAAGCTGTTTCGTGATGCTTTGGAAAGTGCCTCAAAACCAGGGTCATGTGTATCTGTATCTGACATAATATTCGTTTTGTTTGATTAATACAGTAGCTAGTGCGCCGGGGTATGTACTGAAACAATGTAAATGCTCTGTAACGGTGCAGAGGAGCCTGATTAATTTATAAATACCAGAATGAGAACTCTAAGGTGATGCAAATGAAGTAATTCGATTTTTTAATAGATCGTTTTATTAATTATTCAGGTTAGCCTGGTTAATTCATAAATCTCGTAGCGAAAGGGCTAAGTGTAAAAGGAGCAGTCATTTAGGTTTGTAAGATGGGTGTAGGCGTGCTGAAGCACTTCAAAATTATCGTCAGTTCTAGTGACTGATACTGCGACAATTCGCCCTTGCAGTAGATGGTTTTATTAATTATTCAGGCGAACTTATTGGATAGTCTGGTTGCCGACTTCTTTATTGGAAAAAAGCATGATACCCAATAAGGTAAATATGGCAATAAACAAAACAACATATGAAAAACTATAGCCCAGGTATTCAAGCGGCATTGCATTATCCGGGTTTCCATCGGTAATGGTATCGACAATCCAAAACTTTTGCCAGTTGGGCAATATTGCATAAATGTTTTCCGCCAGGACATCTTTTATAGAGAAAATAACTGATGCGACAGATTTCATCCAGTCAGGAGGTATAGAGATTTTTACGTTATTTACCGAATTAAATATGCTCTTGCTAATTACCGCCAGGATAATGACCGAGAAGACGCTATGTATTTCCCAGCGCTTAACCTTGGGATCTTTACGCTCATTATATTTCTTGATACTGAGTACCCAGATGAAAATACAGACAGGAATAAACAACAAATGCCAGGAAAAAAGCATCTCTTCTATGCGTGTACGCTCAAGGTCTTTCAGGTTATGATAAATGTAATTTGACATTAAGCCCAGAAAGAAAATACTCATGCACACGGTCATATTGCTCACAAGGTTGAGCCGGGTTGAGAATGCGACAGCCATGGCGCCCATGGCCCACACTGCAAAGAGAATCAATACAAGTTCCATCGCCAGTTCAGGATTATACATGGCAGAGCCTTCTTTCCAATTATAACGAGAACTGCTCCATTCGGGAAGAAAGAAAACAATAGTCGCGAGGATGATCATTAAGACGGTGAGCCCCTTGGTGCATTCGGCAGCATAAGACCGTGAAGTAAAATAATTTCGGGCGCCGCCATAAATATTGGCCAATCCCATAAGCACAAAATATGCAATGATCACATTATGATCAAAGCGAAATTGGTCAGTTGCAGCGCGCAGCATCATTAATGCAGCCAAGCCAGTAACGACTACAAATATCGTCAGGGCTGCTCCTATACCCACGACCTTGGCTAAGATGAATTGACTGCGACTCACCGGTTTACTTAAGATCAGCAGGACAGTTCCGGACTCTATCTCTCTAAAGACTGCATGACTTGAACAAAGAACTGCAGTGATCAATCCAAAAAGTAGAATACTGGCCAGGGATCCATCAATTACGAGCTTTTCCTGTTCACGAAAAACAAACCATGAAAATATGGGATAGCATCCAATGATAACCAAGGTGGTGATCATGAGAATAATATAGATCGGTTGTCTCAGACATTCCCGTAATGTGTTTTTTGCAATATGATAAATTATAGACATATGGGAATGTATTCAGTGATGGGCGAGAGTCCAGTCAGCATAAGGAATATATTTAAACGAAATAAGCGCCTGCAGGTAAGTGCAGGCGCTTATTAAACATAACAAAATTTAGTCTAAATGATTAGCGTAAGCCGCGCGTTTTTCTTTTCTTTTCATACTTGATGTTTTTTGCTTCAGGCTTTTTTCCATTTTCAGCATCTTCACCCAGTAACTCATTAACCTTAGTCCAAATGTCCTGAGGGTTAGGCTTAACTTCTTTGCTATCTGCAGTTAGTTGAGCGAGCAAATTACGATAGGTATCTTCCAATTGATAAATACGCATTAAGCCACCAAGGCCCTTTGCCACTTTAGTCATGTCTTCATGCTTAACCGTTACAACCGCAAAGTCATTGCTGAGCTGTTTTACATATTCAGCTGGTATGTCTTTGTCTGTATTACCGATGAAGATAACCGAACGAGGATCAAGGATATTTATGAAATCCTTAAACTTCGATTTGTTAAACTTTACTGTATCCTGACCCGCTTTTGCCTTACGGATGGCGTACATGCTTGATTCTTCCTCAGTAGGGAGAATCAATACTACAGTCGAACTTGTCTTCTGCTGAATGAGTTCTGCAAGAATACGGGGTTGTAGGTAGTTTTTGAAAATGATAAGAGTATCGATACCGAGATCCTTACCAATCATTTTATGGAAAAGTCTTTTTCCATCATTTGCTTGTGCGTTGTGTGTTGTGCCCAGAAATACCAGGACGAATGTAAGCGCGAGCGCTCTTCCAAAGCGATTCATATTTGCCTCCTTGATGAATATTGCCTTTGTACTATATTTGCCTCCTATATACCATCACCCTCCTTAAAAGCGATTGTATATATAGCAGTCTAAAAGTTAAGTCAACACTTGTCAAACATTTTGGAAAAAGAATTGTTCAAATCAATGGAAAAATGGTCATTTTTTATAAAAAAAGAGAAAAAAGTGCAATTCGCGGCAATTTTTTTGAGCGGCACCGGAACAAATGCGGAAGCCATTTTAAAGCATTTAGCGGAAAATTCTGTTGAAGAATTAGTTATTTCTGTGCTGATTACGGACCGTCCTGAGACAAGTAAAGCAGCAGAAATTGCCCAAATCTACGATATTCCAGTCATTGAACACAGTGTAAAAGAGCTTTATAAAGCGCATGGAATGGAGTCGACCAGTCTAAAAACAGAGCGTGGTCGTGAAATTCGCGAGCTGTGGACCAATGAATTACGGCAGAAACTGAGCACTTATTCCATCGATTTTGCCATCTTTGCCGGATTTACCCTACTAACAAATATTACCAGCGACTATCTCTGCCTCAATGTGCACCCCGGGGATTTAAGCTATCTGAAAGATGGCCAACGCTATTTGATTGGCATGCATAACATACCAATTGAACGGGCAATCCTTGAAGGACACAGTGACTTACGCAGTAGCGTGATCCTTGCAGAACCCTATGCTGGAGAAGGGGCAAATATGGACAGTGGTTTGATTTTGTCACTCTCACCAAAGGTTTCCATCGACTTGCAGGAGCATTCGCTTGAAAACTTGCAAAGCATCTATGATGAACGTGTTCCCGGTTCCAGGATAGATGATCCGTTGCGGGATATCGCGCGTGAGAATCTCGACCGATTAAAAACACATGGCGACTGGGTCGTATTTCCAAAGACCGTAGTGGATTTCGCTAAGGGGCATTATGCCATCGACGGTGATCGGCAGCTTCATTTTTATGAGAATAACGACTGGCAGGCTGTAAAACTCAAGTAGAGGAATCTTTTCATCAGCCATTCAGTAGCCGCGACACGCCTTGCTGCGGAATCTTTTCATAAGCCATTCAGTAGCCGCGACACGCCGTGGTGCGGAATCTAAATTCATCACTGTCGAAGACAGTTTCAATTTTACTGGGCATCGCAGCCTCTGGCTCGAATAATAGATAGGATATTAACGTA
>JABSQK010000239.1 GCA_013215875.1 Lentisphaeria bacterium | reverse complement strand
CAACATTTATTTTTACAAAATTTACTGAAATATAAAAATTACCCATGGTTGCATTTGAGCCAATATTTACATCCACGGTCTCAGAAGTTAATGTTTTATACGATTGGGCTGATACTGCGCCTACATCAAATGAAAATTCTAATGTGTCTGTACTACCCAGGTCACTGTTAGCGATAATCTCAATAGTTAAAGTCCCACCAGTTAAATCATCCCCATAAATGTTGATTACTTCAGGTGTTACCTCTAAGATGAAATCATAATTTATTCCATCTGCATTCAACTCAATTGACGCTTGAAAATGTATCTCATTTATATAGGGGACCTTCTCCAATCCGACATATGTCGGATTGTCTGAATTGTCTGTGGTCGCGACTGAGTCTGTATCGCAGAAGTCGATTATATTTGCACAAAGCTTATTTTTTACTGTGTCGTTCAATATATTATTTATCCAGGGAATACCTCCCGAATTGGCATTTACTGTTTCAGAATCCGCCCAATAATCACTCGGGTCTGTTAATATAGGACAGCTTGTATTCACAATCACTGTCAAATCATCCACCGTATAAGACTGTGTTGTCGTTTCATCATAAACAATGTCATTTGCATAACCATCCCACACAGAGGTATCGTCCGGAAGTGTTTTTGTCATATCAAAGCGATGTTTATCTATCACCCCATCATAAAATGCTTCTATATCTCTACTATATGGAAATAGAATCTGCAATAATTCATCCATGTTTGAACTGGATGAAGTATTTTGCTTAATCATATTAAAGCGCGAAAACCACCGACTGCCTATGGGTAACTGGCCTGTCCCAGTTCCAGAATATTGGAATTTTGCTGCAAATGCATCATTCAAGGCGGCAGTCAAATCAATTTCTGTTACATCAGCACCTGTCCTCAGACCAGTCTCAGTACCTTCAGCTTCATCCTCTTTCACTACGGCTGTTGGATCTATCTTACCAGATTCATCGATAATTAGATAAGCCACTCTTGCGACCAAAAATCCATCATTATCCAAAATTGGATTCCAGCCTGTCACAGTACTCAAAAGACCACTGCTATCATCTGGTGTTATATCTTCGCCTGCCAGGCTTACGTAAAATGCAAGAGCAAGTCCGCTTGTATCATTGGATAAACTCGTCCAATAGTAGCGGTTACTCCAATTGGCAGAACTAATTGTTAAGCCAAATGGCATGTCAGTAGATCCAGCTGCATACTTACTTGCAGGAAAACGGTTTTCCAATACACTCGGCTCTGACCACTCATTGGCCATGTACATATATGCCTGCTGTAAGCCAGTCTCTGTGTGAATACGCGTTTGGATAATGTCTTCAGATTGCTTCGCACTTCTCTGGTTGTATACTGCCATGACGGAAAAAGAAAGCATAAATACAAGTAAAACGATCAATAAACCCATCGACAATATCAATGCCGATCCGCGCCTTTGTCTATTTTTTTTCATTGCATACCCCATTTATTGTATGTGACTTAAGTAAAATACTTTAGAAAAAGAACGTTTGCTATAGTTCTGTCTCGACTCTGTTCCCATTCCCATTAAGCTGTCATCGTATAAGGTCACATTCACGATTGCCTGTACTGGTTGAATTATTGAATCACCAGATGGAATTGGAGTCCCTGTGCTATCGAATAGAAAAATCCTGAATGAGTCGACACCGGCTGCTACTGTTTCCCATGGTTGGCTGGATGCATCATTATTCCACCAGTTTTCAGGAAGGGTAAAAAAATCCCAGTAAGTTGCATCAGCCTGTGACACAATCTGGCGTTGAAGCAAATTTCGGTCATCATATGTTTGATCCGTCGTAAATCTGTAGCTTATTTCACAAAGTCTTGACACGGCTGAGTCATCAGGGTCTATGCTTGAGACAAAACAAACTATAAACTTATTTGTACTGTCTCCCTGACTTGTCTGATCGCCCCCGACGCGAAGACCTATTTCCCTGTCTACCAAATTGCATGTGACAATTGATTGAATATCCTTTTCCAGTACATCAAAAACAATACGTGAGTTTTCAAAAACTTTACTTTTAGAATATTGAATTTTCCACGCACTCTGTAAACTGTTGAACACCTGTAAAAGCATCAACATAATGATGCTCAACAAAGCGATTGAAACCAATAACTCAATGAGTGTAAATTTTTGTTTTTTCATTTATCTAAAACCAATATTAGTATCGTACTTGGGTTCTTTTTTATCTTTGTCTTTATTGGGTCTATACCACAAGCTTTTCAAATGAGGCTTAATATCCTTGCCTTTCTTTTTATATTTCCAGCCACTTTTTCGATACCGTTGTACCTCTTTAAAAGTTAACCATTCACGCTCAATTTCTTTTCCTGTTATTGACGAAATCTCCCGCTCAAGATTTGGTAAATCATCCAAAGCAATTTGGCTCATTAAATCCGCGCCATTATCAAAAGCATTAATAATCGCTTTATTGTAGCTTACAAGTTTGGTTAAATGCTCGACAAGACTATTATATTTTACAAATTTTGTGTGTTTAGATGAATCCTTCTTCGCGTCCTTATATTTCTTAGCCTTTCTATCATAAAAATCCAAGCGTTTTTCATTCGTCACTAAATCAGACTTATTTCCTTCGTAGACATGTGTATACATGCGCTTAACACGCTTAATTATTGTCGATTCCTTCTTTTTTTCAGCTGCAAATGATACAGTCGCAGCTAGAATTATGATGAGTCTTATCCTGTTCATTTTCAATTATCTCCTGGATTTACGAAACGCTTTTATACTTTACCAAATCGGTCTTATTTTCTTGATAATCATGCGTATCTGCGTTTACTCGCTAAACCAGTGTAGTTTCCTTCCTTATCCAGCACCAAATAACAGGGTAGCTGTTTGTGTTATTATACGTCATATTCTCTTCATTTTCAATCATTTTTTATTTTTCAATATACTTAATTATCAGCCTGACAAAGAAACGTCTAAAAACTACGAGTCAAAAAAATCCGACTTTATGTGAGTAAAGCCGGAAAATCGCAATATTTTGCTTCTCAACAATCGGAGTTTATTCTCCGCTACCAGTATCCATGGTTACAACTACCACGACATCTTGAAAGTCAGCCGCGGACGAACCCATATTCGTTGTATAGAGCTCATAAAGCAGGATTGACTGGTTATCAGCTAATGATATTAAACCGGTTTCTGCATCAACAAATGACGCCACATACCCGGCGATTGATTGCTGGTCACCAAATGCAGTGATATTTGGTACGGGGTCACCGTCACGAAGAACATACACATTTGTATTACTGGGTGCAGAGCTTCTCGCCATCCAAGAATTCCAATGCCAGTTTCTACTTCCGGAGTAGCCCCTTCTCACCATCCAGGATCTCGCGGTAATCGAAATTTCAGAGCCTGCTTCAAGTATTCCAGCATCATATTCATGTTCATTATTATCAAGAATATTACCTGTTACTGCGGAATTAAACGGGCCAAATGGCTCATAGCTTGCATCATTAATTCCCAATTGCATTGTTACATTCAACTGGCCACCAGTGTAACTCATGTCACCACCAACAATTCTAAATGTTGTATTTGCGTCTTCTGAAAGGACGATTTGTCCATTCTCTATCTCGAATATGGTAGACACCTCTTCTATCACTTCATCCTCATCGTCAGCACAGGGAGATTCTTCATCATCATCATAACTCGTTGTGCATTCACAATTTACTATTGAAGCATCAGTACTGGTTATATCGATCCACCATTTATCTGCCGCACCATCTACACCGGCCACTTTATATAAATTGACAGTCATATTACCAGTTAAAACATATCGACTGCTATTACTTATTGGGTAAACGTCGCCATCCACCATAAGACTGTTTTGATTCCCATTTCCAAAGGGGGTAATGCGGATCATCGTTGCATTTCCTTGAAAACCGCTGTAGCTATTTGTCAAATCAGTTGAACTGATCGTTCCATTTGCGGTGGTCATGGTGAATTCATTTGATGCACTGTTATTGGGGTTAATGCTAAGCGAACCACCCATTGTTCCATCTGCATCACACAACGATTCGATACTTAAGTCCTCGGAACAATTACTCACTTCATAATTGAAATTAAAATCGAAGCCTTGTATTGTGGTACTGTGATTTACTTCAATACCAAATGTGTTTGTATCGGGATATATCCAATACCATTTTGTACTGTCTGCGGCATAAAGCATACCATTCGGGTGAGCAGTTAAGGCATTAAGGGCACCGGAACTACCCACTGTCATTGCCAGAGTCAATTCGCCATTTGGGAATGATTCAAAGCTATAAAGTTTACCCTCAGAACCATCTGTATTCGTTACGAAAACTGTTCCATCTGCCGAAACCGTCATGGCACCAACGACAAAAGTGTCACTCACATTCATATTTGATGAAAATGTCGCAGCTCCTGTTGTGCTATCGATGACATAAATCTTTTTACTGGATTTTGATAATCCATAAAGTACGCCGCCTATGAATTTCATCGCGGTATTTTCATCATCACCGCTTAAACCAGTTCCACCTATAGTTGTTGGATTTACTGATGTTGATGAATCATAGTCGAGAGTTTCAACTGCAATAGAATACAATGTATTGGCGCTCACGAAAAAGATGCTGCCGCCAGACGAAATTGTCAGTGCACTGGGAGTTAAAGGACTGTCTAAGGCACCTTCAATATTTGTGAAAGTATTGCCTTCAGATAAGATATAATAATAAAGATTACTGCCATCTTTATCTATTGCCCAAATAGTCTTACAAGCGACCTCATTTACATTCTCTTCTGTAGATGCGATTAAGCCGGGTTTGTATATCACTGTCTGATAATTCGCTTTTCTTCTACTCTCATAGGCGACAGTTAGCGGCCAGCTAATTTCAGCATACAAGACAATGCTCTTCGGTCTATTATCGCCTGAGCCATATTCTGTGAGTGTTTTCCAGGCACGAATTTCAGCACTGAAGTCTTCGCCTAAAGTTCCGCTACTGTGGACAATCTTAAATACACCTGAATTATGGATTTCAGTATTAAAAGCCTGGGAAACAATCGATGTCTGAAAATTTAACTCGTAGTGGCTACCAGATCCACTGCTCAAGCGGGTTAAACTATCATCACTCCAAAGGATTTCCTCTTCGACTCCTTCGGCAGTCGTTGTTACGACAGGGGTCGTTTCAGGAAAAGCATCGACATTGGACCAGTTTTCTTCAATTCGCGAAGACATCATATGGATAAATTGATCCATAGAATCATTCGCACTACTGCGGTTCATTGCCTCCTTATTATCTGTAAGACCTAACGTAAATAAGCTAACAACTGCCAAAAGTACAACGAGGATAACAGCAAGCGAAACAACTATCTCAATCATATTAAATGGATTTCTTTTCATATTAGCTCTCATCTTATTTCTCCTTCCGTAGTTTACTTTCGAAATTTGTAACAGTACCAAAGACAACTGCAGTGTCCTTGGCAGCGCCCTTTACATCGGCCCGAGGTAGAAGATCCTCGAGGTAAATAACAGTCTTTTTATTTTTTGTCGGATTCATTATAAAAGCTCCAAGATTAAAATTAAATAGTTAATTTATAGTTAACAGATCTTATGCCAAACAGCATTTATAGGACTTAACTTCCTGAATATTAATAGTTTATGAATTATAAATTGAAATTATTAAATTCACAATAGTACTGATATAATACATTGAATGTTCTATTACGATTCTTTATATGTTTAATTTTAATACATATTATCAGAAAATGCTGTCGTTCACATTGGATTATTTTATTTGCAATTTTATCAACTGGAGATTAATTACTAGTAACTAAAATATAAACCTGAAGGAATTTTAAATATGCTAAGTGCATCCGATTTACGAAAGAATTTAAAAATAGAAATAGACGGGCTACCCTGGGTAATTACAGATTTTGATTTTATGAAGCCCGGAAAAGGTCAAGCGATGTATCGCTGCAAAATGAAAAATATGATTACCGGTTCCACGATGGATAGAACCTACCGCTCAAATGATAAATTCGACAAGCCAGACCTTGATGACAGAGATGTCAGTTTTTTATATTATGATGGCAATACTTATGTCTTCAGTGATGATAAAACCTTTGAGGAAATCTATGTCACTCCCGAACAAGTAGGCGACCAGGCAAAGTTTTTGATTGAAGATGCCAAGTGCACAATCCTTTTACATAATAACCAGGCCATCCATGTGGAGCTTCCCAATTTCATCGAAAAACAAATTCAATATACTGAAACAGCAGTGCGTGGCGATACCACCAGTAATGTATTGAAACCGGCAACTGTCGATGGCGATATAGAAGTGCAAGTTCCTCTGTTTGTGAATCAAGGCGATTGGATCAAGATTGATACACGCTCTGGCGAGTATTCAGAACGCATTAAAAAATCATAATCCCACCCATGGCAGACCCATCACGTATCGCTCATGCCAGGCACAAATTACTGCAAGCCATTCGTGCTTTTTTTCATGACCATGGCTACATCGAGGTCAGCACACCTATCCGCATAAGAACCCCGGCGCTGGAAGATACAATTACCGCGATTGAATCCTCTGGCTCATATTTGCGGACATCTCCTGAGCTCCATATGAAGCGGCTCTTAGCTGAGGGACTCGAGAAGATCTACCAGATCGGCCCCTGTTTTAGAGCCAGTGAACAAGGGCGCCTGCATCATACAGAGTTCACCATGCTAGAGTGGTATGAAGCCGGAAAAGATTATCTGGATATGATGGAGTTTATATCTGAGTTAATATCATCTCTGGCCAGGGAGTTTCAGTTTAATATTAATGAACTGCAACAAATCGAACTTGAAACTGCATTTGAGAATTGGAGTTCAATAAGCTTGTGGGAAGCACTGGCCACTGACAATTTTGAAGATGAATTAGTGTCTGCAATCGAAGCAAATCTCAACAATCACATTCTCTATAAGTTCCCCGCAGAGCATGCTGCCATGTCACGTATTCACACGGACATACGCTTTTGTGAACGCTGGGAACTCTACCTAAACGGCATAGAAATTGCCAATTGCTACACGGAACTAACGAATCAAGAAGAGCAATTAAAACGATTTAATCAGACAATCGAATACCGCAAAAACAACAATCTTAAAAACTACCCTGTTGATATGCAGTTTATCGATGCCATGGATACCATACCGGAATCAGCAGGAGTCGCGCTTGGAATAGAAAGGTTATTAATGCAGCTAACAAATAAAAAAGATATCTCAGAAGTGACTCATTTCATGGAATAAAAAAACCGGCTTTAGCAAAACCGGCAAAATCTGTTTTTTTGTCTTACAAATTATTTAGTGGCCAAGCTTATTCAGGTACACCATCAAGTGTATCATTACCATTGCCGCCCTGTAGGTTATCATTACCTTCTTCACCCCAAAGTATGTCGTCGCCTTCATTACCCTGTATCGTATCGTCACCAGCCCCGCCAAAAATGGTATCGTTGCCAATACCACCCTGAATTTGATCATCCCCATCACCACCTGTAATGAATGCATTACCATCGTATGAGCCTAACTGCATCTGGTTACTACCATTGCCACCACACATGAAGATACCTGTAATTTCGCTCTTAAGGTGCCACTCTTCGATTGTATCACCATTAGACATATCGATCTTCACTTTCCAATAATCACCATCATCGCTGACTTGAATACTGTCGTCGCCATCGCCACCGTATATGGCTAAAACTCCATCGACAATACCCGTTTCACCGTAACCATTGTCACACGATAGTTCGTCCTCATCAGGACAATTAACGGATTCAAAAGAATAATCAAAATCAAACTTTAGATTTGTTGAACTGAGATTTACTTCAATGGCGATTGAACCGCTATTTGGGTTAATTCGATACCACTTGCTATTGTCTGCAGCATATAGGGAACCACTCGGATGCGCTGAGAGGGTCTCAACATTTTTTGATCCCTCGATATTTACATTAAGAATTAATTTTCCACTCGGAAAAGATTCAAATTTATAAATTTGGCTGTGATTACTTTTTGAATTCACAATATAAACAACACCATTGTCACCAATGGTCAAACCGCCAACTGCAAAACTGCCTGAAACATCCAGGTTTGTAACAAATGTGGCGACACCGCTAGATGTATTTATTGAGTAGATTTTTTTGCTGCTTCGAGTGACACCGTAGAGTGTACCACTCACATATTGAAGCCCTGAGATTTCATCAGCAGATCCGCTTAGGCCTGTGCTGCCAATTAAAGTTGTTACTATTGGTGTACTCGGGTCAAGATCCAGGGATGACAAGCTAATACTGTACAATGCGCTACCACTTGTGTTGTCGATGAAGAAGATACTCTCGTTTACTAAGGTGAAGGCCGATACATCGACCGTTCTATCGAGCTCACCCTCGTCATTTGTAAATGTATATCCGTCTGCAAGGATATAAAAATAAAGATTAGTTCCACTGTCATTCATCGACCACAATATCTTGCAGGGCATGTCAGATGTTGTTGATTGAGCGGAAGCAAGAAGGCCGGGTTTATAGATCATCGTCTGTAATTTTACTTTTTGCCGATCTTCATAAGCCATGTGAATCGGCCAGCTGATTTCTGCATAAAGTGTTAACGATACGGATTGATTATCACCTGTGCCAAATACGGTTTCAGATTTCCATGCAAGTATTTCAGCAGTAAAGTCAGCGCCAAGTGAATTGGTAATTTGAGCAATTTTGAATATACCAGAATTATGTGTTGATGGATCCCATTGATCAAGTTCATCTTCAGCTGAAAAACTCAAGTCATAATTTGCATTTGTGATTAAACTACTTGCACTCCATGTGGTATCCGTCTCTGAAGATGGTTTTTCAAAAGGCAATGCATCCGTCTGGTCCCAATCATGCTCCAATCGTACTGCCATCTGGTGAAGGAATTGATCAATTGAATCATTGGCATAACTATGATTAACTGCGTCCATGTTATCTGATAAACCGAGATTAAAAAGGTTTACCACAGACAACATTACCACCAAAATCAACATCAGTGATACCGCGATCTCGATCATGTTAAATTTTTGCTTCATTCCAACTCTCATGTTATTAGCCTGACTTTGATCTTTTCGTTGATATCTCATTTCATTTTTCCTTTGGTACAGGTATTTCCATTGGGGTTGGTATAAGAAGTAATTACTTACATTGCAAGCAATAAAGGTTGACATTTCTTATTTGGAGGTCTTTATCTTGATTTCTTAGGGGTAATTGCGACATTTATGACACAAATAAAATCACCTGTTTTAAGCACAACTTATCAACATTTATGCCTTAAAATTTGAATTTTATATCGGGAAATTATTTTTTTTAAAAAAAATAACTAATTTTCTAAAAATGATGCTTTTTTGTTTTTGTCAAAAAAGTATCTTATGTGATAATTACTTTCTTTTATATTAAAAAATGAAAGAGACAACTCAATGGTAAGGTTCAATTTCTCATGATTGAGCGGGGTCTTAATCGTTCCGATGTCGCTATTTTCTTGAAGTAGCTAACTGACCAAGTCAATCTGTATTCCGACCAGCAGTAGAATACTGATTCTTCTATTGGTACT